>JBKSNB010000109.1:0-2313 GCA_046882025.1 Alphaproteobacteria bacterium
GGACGATTACAAGATATTTGATAAAAATCCGGGTTTATACAAAGATTTTGATGCGATATTTACATACGATGCAGATGTTTTGGCAAAAATACCAAATGCAAAATTTTTTCCATCGTGTGCAGAACCATGGTATGGGTCAAGTGGTCGTGGAATTATAAATCCAGATGCATATAATCATAAAACAAAAAATGTGTCTATTGCATCTTCGGATAAACAATCATGCGATTTGCATTTGTTCAGGCTGAATTTGGCACGGCGCTGTCGCGATGAAAATTTGTGCGATACATTTGGGACTTTTGATGGTGGGGCACTGGTAAATATTGCGGATACGCTTGCTAAATACAGATATTCAATCGTTATTGAAAACGACATCAGTCCGTACTTTTTTACAGAACGTATAACAAACTGTTTTCTGTCTATGACTGTACCAATATATTGTGGTGCCACAGAGATTGCGAAATTCTTTAATACAGATGGAATAATTTTTATAAAGCCAGGTGATGACATAGAAACAATTTTAAAGAATTGCACAAAGCAAGATTATGAATCGCGTATACCCGCAATACTTGATAACTTTGAACGTGTTCAGAAATATCGTAACATCTGGGATTTTATGTATAACGAATATATAGGGGATAAAAAATGAAAATATTTGAAAAACAAATTTCGGCAACGGGGCGGCGCGCACACATAATGCTGTTTGGCATAAAGATTGCGAGTTATAATGTCAAAAATGACGCGGATGTTCATGGTGTTGGCAATGTTGTTCAAATACCTAAAAATTCAAATATAACAGTTCATATTTATGGCGATAACAACAAAGTTATTGTAGAAGAAGGTATATACCATCCGTCTTTTGCAATATGTATAGGTGTTGCCGGTGAAGTAAATACTAATAATTGTACAGTTCATATTGGAAAAAATTTAAGTGCTGGTGGCGGTTTTATGCGTATCTGCGAGGATAACACTAATGTGGAAATAGGCGAAGATTGTATGTTCAGCAGCGAAATAAGCATATGGGCTTCGGACACACACACAATATTGCGCGACGGCAAATGTTCAAATGTGGGAAAATATATAAAATTAGGTAATCATGTATGGCTTGGTTACGGTGTCACGGTCTTAAAAAATACAACTATTTCAGATAATAGCATAGTTGGTGCTCGTTCTGTGGTTGGTGGTAATTTTATCGAAAAAGGCTCTGTTATTGCAGGAAATCCTGCTAGGGTTGTCCGAACTGGTATAAATTGGGATAGACGGCGACCAAAACAATACATTGAACAGAATGGGGAACAAAATGATTAAGTTTTTGGATTTACAGAAAATAAATAATCGTTTTCGTAGTGACATGGATGCCCGAATCAAAGACATCTTGGATTCTGGTTGGTATTTGTCCGGTAAATGGAACGATGGGTTCGCAAAGCATTTTGCAGGTTTTTGCGGAACAAAGCATGCCATTGGTGTGGCAAATGGGTTGGACGCAATAAACCTTATCATTCGTGGTTATGGTTTTGGATCGGGCGATGAAATAATTGTGCCGGCAAATACCTATATCGCGACAATATTGGCGATTTCCGAAAATGGTTGCACGCCGGTATTGGTGGAACCCGATATAAACACATACAATATCGATCCGGAAAAAATAGAAGAAAAAATTACCCCGAAAACCAAAGCGATAATAGTTGTTCACTTGTATGGCCAGGCTGTTCAAATGGAAAAAATATGGGAATTGGCCCAAAAATATAATCTTAAAGTCATTGAAGATGCGGCCCAGGCACACGGGGCGATGTATGACGGAAAGCGTGTTGGAAACCTGGGCGATGTCGCGGCATTTAGTTTTTACCCTGGTAAAAATCTGGGTGCGCTGGGTGACGCTGGTGGTGTTACTACTAATGATTCAGAATTGTTTGAAAAGATTCGTGCAATTGCGAATTATGGGTCTGACTATAAATATCACCATATTTACAAGGGGGTTAATTCACGTCTTGATGAAATCCAGGCGGCGTTATTAGACGCTAAATTGCCGCGTTTAGATGCGGACAATGCCCGCCGTCGTGAAATTGCAAAATATTATCGTGAAAATATTACTAATCCAAAGATAATATTGCCAAAAACATATGACGAAAACGCACATGTGTGGCACGTGTTCGCACTTCGTTGTGAAAATCGTAACGAATTATGCAAATATTTGAACGATAACGGTATTCAAACAAATATACATTATCCAACTCCACCGCACAAACAGGGTGCATACAGGGAATGGAACGATAAATCGTTGCAGATTACCGAAGAAATTCATCGTACAATAATGTC
>JBKSNB010000110.1:0-2723 GCA_046882025.1 Alphaproteobacteria bacterium
AAAATTGCCAAAATGGTTTACGGTAATGTGGGTGATTTTTTTATTGTTGATATATCCAGAAACATTGATAAAGACGGCAAACCAAAACCTGATGCAAAAATTATATCTGTATACACCATACGTGAAATGATTGGAAAAATGCAATTATCATCTATGTCTGGGGATTGGCGCGTGGTATTGATAGATTCATTGGACGAATTAAATACTGCGGCATCAAATGCGATATTGAAATTATTAGAAGAACCGCCTGCCAAGACATTGTTTTTATTAGTATCGCACAGTTTAGCATCCGTATTACCAACGGTTCGTTCACGTGCGCGCGTTGAAAAAATGCGTCCGTTGTCTATATCAGAATTACGGGAATTATGCGCTAAATTTATTCCGGACGACCCGATTAGCACCGAAACGTTGCGACTGGTTAATGGCAGTTTTGGAAAAATCGCAGATATGAAACAATCTGGGGGCGATGTGGTTTATGACGAAATGATTGATGTTTTGCAAAAACCACAATCAACATCATCTGATTTAATGATGCTGGCAAAAAAAATTGCACCCTGCCCTGAATTATACAGTTTGTTGTTGGATGCAATTGCCCAATTCGGGTTGGCAACAATTTATTCGACCGCCACAAATACCATCCGTGATATAAACCGGGTCAATTTAGAACCTGAAATATCCATATTCAAAATATTAACAGAAATCAAAAAATGTTTATAGATACGCACTGTCATTTAACCGATAATTATTGTGACGGTGATGTCCATGACGTCATTATGCGCGCAAAATGTGCGGGTGTTGGAACAATCGTATGTCCAACCGCCGACCCAGCAGATATTCCAGCCGCAATTGAATTAGCAACCACACATGACAATATATTCGCAACAATCGGTATTCACCCTGAATATGCTGGAAACGCCGTTGCAACAGATTTTTTAACCGATAATATTTTACAAAACCCAAGGGTTATTGGTGTTGGTGAAATCGGGTTAGATTATCACGAATTCAGCGAAAACAAAAATGAACAAATAAAACTGTTTGTTGACCAGTTGGAAATTGCAAAATCTTATAATCTGCCTGTGGCAATACACACCCGTGAAGCAGAATCAGATACGCGTGACATTCTGACAAATGAATATAGCGGGGTTATGCATTGTTTTACGTCCAGTTGGGATTTAGCCAAAACAATGCTGGACCGCGGTTTTTATTTTTCAGCCAGTGGTATTTTAACATTCAAAAACGCCCAGGACGTGCGTGACACATTTGCAAAAATACCAAATGACAGGATTGTTATTGAAACCGACGCACCATTTTGCGCCCCTGTGCCATATCGCGGCAAAAAGTGTGAACCGGCAATGGTTGTTGAAACCGCGCGCGTTTTGGCACAAATTAAAAATTTGCAATTAGACGAACTTGAATCTATACTGATTAGCAACACTAAAAATTTATATCCGAAAATTGTGATTTAGATATGGCAAGGCAAATTATAAAATCTGGACAGGTATCTGAAAACCGCAAAGCGCGGTTCAGTTATACTGTGGAAGATACGATTGAGGCAGGAATATCCCTGACCGGCGCAGAAATTAAATCTGTGCGGTATGGTTTGGTCACAATTGTTGATGGTTTTGTCCAACGTCGTGGTGATAATTTGTTTTTAGCGGGTATAGAAATTCAAAAACTGCCAACCGCCGCCAGAATAGTAAATTTTGATGAACGCAGACCGCGCCAATTATTGCTGCACCGCAACCAGATTAATCGTATGATTGGCAAATTACAGGAAAAAGGCGCAACCATATTCCCATTAAAACTGTATTTTAATAATCGTGGACGTCTGAAAGTGTTATTGGGTATTGGTTATGGTAAAAATCGCACAGATAAACGCGAAGCGATCAAAAAACGCGAATGGGAACGGACCAAGGCCAGAATAATAAAATAATTTATTATAAAAAAACCTGCAAATGCAGGTTTTTTATTAGTGTCATATCCCCTATTAACGAGAATAGAATTCGACGACCAAATCTGGGAACATCTGAACAGGATATGGAACTTCATCAAACATAGGAACACGAACAAATGTCGCGGTAAAGTTTGCACTGTCCACATTTACGTATTCTGCAAAATTACGTTCCGCAGATTCCAATGCCAAAACAACCAATGGCATCTGTTTTGCTTTTTCACTGACGGTGATAACGTCACCCGGATTAACACGATATGATGCGATTTTAACACGTTTGCCATTGACATAAATGTGACCGTGGCTGATTAACTGACGTGAAGAAAACACAGTTGGTGCCAATTTTGCACGATATACAACAGCATCCAAACGACGTTCCAACAAACCAATCAAATTATCAGGTGTATCACCCTTCATATTATCGGCCTCGGCATAATATGCATGAAACTTCTTTTCGCCAATGTTACCGTAATAACCCTTTAATGTCTGCTTTGCGCGCATCTGTTTTGCGTAATCAGACGAAGACACCCCGCGGGATGTTGGACCATGTTGGCCAGGTTTATATTTACGTTTGTTAAATGGGGATTTTGCCTGACCCCACAGGTTTACGCCCAACGAACGAGCGATTTTCAATTTACGTGTGCTACGTTTTGCACCTGCTCTTGCCATAATTATATCCTTTTGGTTTTATGGTGCCGAACATTGAACAGAATCCTTATCTCTATCGGGACCAAAAGACACCGACGATTATTCAGTTCTGATTGCTCAGCGG
>JBKSNB010000111.1:0-12694 GCA_046882025.1 Alphaproteobacteria bacterium
AGATTTCCAACCAGAAGATATTAGTCGCATCACGGCATACAGTTTTGCATGTGTAAAACTGGGTGTTGCAAAAACCGCCGTTATTGGTGTTTTCATACCGTTTATATGTGCTGGCCTTTTGTGTATAATGCTATCAGATATTTTAAATTGTGAACCATGATAAAGAGTTTTTGGCATATCATTCATAGTATGAATTGTATCAAAAACATACTAAAAATTCAATATAAATTCGGCAGATATAACTTATCTTTCGCCTGTTCAATTTCCTGACCGAGGGATAAAAGTTTCTGTAACTCAGTTCGCGAATTGCACCGACAGCCACTCAAATGTTCTCTTTGGTATTTCCATTGTTAACCTATCCGCATTGTATACCATTTATTATCTTTGTTTTTCGCAGTTACTGCATATCTTACAATACTTGTCACACAGTTCTTGCATTACGGAACTATACCTTGATGGAAATTCTACTATTACTGCATAATTACGTTGCAGTTGTCCTGCAAAAACTTCATCGGGATTTTCAACACCTTGGAAAAGTTTATCTTCTACCAATGCGTTGTACACAGGGCATTCTGTTAATGATTTCGTGCACATAATAGCGGGTGTTGTCCCAATCGTATAGTGTTTAAACCCGGGTTCCTGGAATTTGAATTTCAAAAATCTTTTCATCATAATTTTACCTTACATGTTGGTTTATTAAACTGTCGATATTTACTGCATCTGATTTTGCTTTTTCTTGGTCATATTCTTTTACAATTTCTTTTATTTTTTCGGTTTGTTTTTGGCTATATTTTCCTATTAACTTGTCCCCCAAATGATAACCAAACAAAACTTATCTTTCACCACATCAATCTCTCGCCCAATTTCAATCAATTCGGCTCGCGAATTGCACAGACAGCACAACCAATATTCAAACACCCCTTAGTGGGCATTTTTATTTTATCGCGACTTTCTTAAAAGCTTAGCCATTTCAGACATAATTTTAGAAACATCAACCAAATCACAATCTGGAATGCCTGTATCTGGCGCAGCGTTCTTGTTTATAATAGAATCTATCAATTCTTGTTCAAAATTACTATCCTGCATATTTTATCACCCGTATTTTTACAATATTGCAGGTTAATTTTATATCGACGCATTCAGTTTTGCAACCAGATTCAATCTGGACAGGCTGATTTTTCTTGATTATGACAAATTTGGGGGTATAATTGCTCGGTTTGACACAATATTATTTATAGTCAAGAGGAATGAATATGGATAACAAAACAAAATTAAAAAAAGCCGCTAGCATGGTTAGTGGTGCCACAGGAATAAGCGCACTCGCATTAGTAGCGACCGCATTAGCACCAATCGTTGGCGTGATACAATCGGGCAAAGCATTATCAAACAAAAAGAAATCTAGTGGTATGCTTACCCAACGCGACATCCGAAATGCTTTGGCATTTTATTGTGAATATATTTTGGCACCTGGCAAAAATGCCATCAAAACAGTTCAAGAAATGCCAACATCATTTGATAAAGCGACGAACCCATCAATACCGGAAAAAACGGAAATTAATGATATATTGACCCTGATACAAAACGCACCTAGTGTCACAAGAAACCTGAAAGGCGACATCATCATCGGCAAAATAAAAATAGATCCATATGGAACATGCTATAACCCAGACGGATCAATATGGTTTACATTTCCAAAATCCTATGCTTTTGCAGACAGAATCATTGATGCAGCCAATCAAAGAGATGCACACATAAGGGCAAACGTACTTGATTACTGCACCCAAAAGGTCAGATAATAAATTTGTTGAAAAGTATGTCATATACGCGTAATATAAATGCGCAGTATGGTAACAATAGCCCCTATCGTCTAGCGGTTAGGACATCAGATTCTCATTCTGGTAACATGGGTTCGATTCCCGTTAGGGGTGCCAAAAAATTTCCATTAATTTAAGAATTTAATATTTCTTGTTTGGCTTGCTTTAACAAGTCCAATAACACATCAATTGTATCCGTATCCAGTTTCGCAGATTTAGTGTTCTGTTTTTTATCTGGCCCATCAGACACAACATCTGGCGATGGAAATTCACCATCGTGCAACATCTTTTTAACCCCTGCGATTGTCATACCACGGGTATATAATAAATCTTTTATTGTTGCTATTTTTTCAACCGTATCTGCACGATAATAACGGCGCCCGCCCGCCCCAGTTGTTGGACGAATTGCCGTTGGAAACTGTTTTTCCCAATAGCGTAAAGTGTGCGCCGGCACAGACAAACGTTTCGAAACATCGTTTATTGATGTAAAATATTCTTTATCCATGCCGACACCTTTTATTCTGCGACAGGCGTATCTGATTCATCCGCCGTTTCATCATCGGAAACAATGGATATTGCAGATACAACCTTTTCATTATCCGCCGTTCTGAACAAAGTCACACCCGCCGTTGAACGACCCGCAATACGAACATCTGAAACAGGGGTACGAATAATCTTGCCACCATCCGTCACCATAATAATATCATGGTTATCCGCCACAGGGAAAGATCCAGCAACAGCAGTGTTTTTACCACCCAGTTTAATGTTTGTAAATCCGTTACCGCCACGATGGGTTGTGCGATATTCATATGAACTGGTGCGTTTACCAAATCCATTTTCAGAAATCGTTAAAATAAATTCTTCGGACGCAGCCATTTTTGCCATCTGGTCAGAATCCAAAACAACATTTGTTTCTTCTTCATCAGAATCTGCTTCTTCATCAATACCGGTTTCGGCACGACGCGCCGCACGTGATTGTTTGATATACGCACTGCGCACCGCACTATCATCTTCGCCATGCGTCAACATTGCCATACCAATAATTTTATCGTCCTTGGCCAGTGTTAAACCGCGAACACCCGTTGAATTACGTCCGGCAAAAACACGAATTTCTGGCACAGGGAAACGGATACAACGACCACGATATGTTGCCAGGAAGACATCCTGACCCTCGTTACATGGCAGAACAGAAATCAAACTGTCACCATCATCCAACTTCATAGCGATTTTACCATTTGCACGAATTGAATCAAAATCAGACATACGGTTACGGCGCACCGTTCCAGATGCCGTTGCGAACATCAAGAAATGTTCCTTGCCTGATTCCTGGGCGCGTTTAACATCTTCATCTGACACCGGCAAAATTGCGGTAATTGTTTCGTCTTTTTCAAGTGGCAATAAATTCACCAATGGACGTCCCTTGGCCGCAGCTGCCGCCTCTGGTAATTTATATGTTTTTAATTTATAGCACAGCCCCTTCGATGAAAAGAACAGCAATGGCGTATGTGTGTTTGCAACGAACACCTGAACCACATAGTCATCATCCTTGGTTGCCATGGCGTTACGTCCCTTGCCACCACGTTTTTGTGCGCGATATGTATCCAGCGCAACACGTTTGATATATCCTGTGTTAGACACCGTCACGACCATATCTTCACGCGCAATCAAATCTTCGATATCAATATCGATTTCTGCATCTGAAATTTCTGTTCTGCGTGGCGATGCCCAATTATCACGCACTGACGTCGTTTCATCACGAATAATTTGAATGATACGTTCATGACTGCCCAAAATGTCCAGTAAGTCCTTAATTACCGCACCCAATTCTGTCAAATCGGCATGCAATTTATCGCGTTCCAGCCCCGTCAAACGATGCAGTTGCAATTCCAAAATTGCACGGGCCTGATCCTCTGACATATAGAACATGCCATCACGATATTCAGTATTTGGATCATCAATCAATT
Source organism: Alphaproteobacteria bacterium (assembly GCA_046882025.1). Lineage (GTDB taxonomy): Bacteria > Pseudomonadota > Alphaproteobacteria > Rs-D84 > Rs-D84 > Enterousia. The sequence goes on from JBKSNB010000111.1 coordinate 3,779, forward strand.
CAATGTATGACGCAATATCAGATGCCGCCCAACCGCGCGCCAACAACGCTGCACGCGCTTCATCAGGGTTCGCACTGGATTTAATCAATTCAATCACTTCGTCCAGATTACCAACCGCAACCGACAGCCCCAATAAAGTATGTGCACGATTACGCGCCTTGTTCAAATCAAATATAGTGCGACGACGTATAACCTCTTCCCGGAATTCAATAAACGCATCCAACACAGTCCGCACCGTAAACAACATTGGGCGACCGCGATTCAGCGCCATCATATTGACCGGAAAATTCGTCTGCATTTCTGTATCCTGGAACAAGTGATTCAGGACAACGTCATAAATCGCATCACGTTTTAATTCAATTACGATACGCAGACCTTCCTTGGACGATTCGTCACGAATTTCGGCAATACCTTCTATCTTTTTTTCCTTGGCCAATTCAGCAATTTTAATAATCATCTGGGCCTTGTTCACCTGATACGGAATTTCATCAACAACAATCGCCTGGTGATCATGAAATGTTTCAGCGTGCGTTTTTGCGCGAACAATAATTGAACCACGACCTGTTGTGTGTGCCTTGTATGAACCGGCACGCCCCATAATAATTGCGCCTGTTGGGAAATCAGGTCCTGGGATAATTTGGAACAATTCATCATCAGATATTTCACGATTATCCAATATCGCCAAAATACCATTACACACTTCACCTAAATTATACGTCGGAACATTTGTTGCCATACCAACCGCAATACCCGACCCACCGTTTACCAAGAAATTTGGAAATTTAGTTGGCAAAACAATTGGTTCCTGTAATGTGCCATCAAAGTTCGGCTGCCAATCAACAGTATCCTTGTCCAAATCATCCATAAGCGATGCGCCAAGTTTTGATAAACGCGCCTCTGTATAACGCATAGCGGCGGGTTTATCGCCATCACGCGAACCAAAATTACCCTGACCCTGAACCAGCATTTCACCCATGGAAAAATCCTGGGCCATACGGGCCATAGCCTCGTAAATAGACGAATCGCCATGTGGGTGATACCGCCCCATAACATCACCAACGATACGCGCAGATTTAACCGTTGCCTTGGTTGCGGGCGCGACCTCGTTCATAACATACAGAATACGACGATGCACCGGTTTACAACCGTCACGAACATCCGGTAACGCGCGATCAACAATAACCGACATCGCATAGTCCAAAAAGCTGGTCCGCATTTCGTGTTCAATCGACGATTGTGGAACTTTTACAGCACATACTTCATTTATATTTTCATTTTCTGACATAACTTTATTTTCCCCTATTTATAACAGTGTCAAGATAGCAGATTTTTGCCGTTGACGTCAAGAATTATTGCCAAAAAAATACATTGACAAAACACATTTTTGAAATACCATATAGAGCATGAATAAATTGATGGATTCTTTACTATCAGTTCGCGATTTTGTCCAAGATTGGGCAAACGATGCGGATAAAAAAAGCATTGAATACATGGACCTTAGGTTGCGATTATACAACCTGAACAAAATTATTATGATTTTGCAGGGAATCCAGACGGCAAAACAGAAATTGAAACGAAAAACGAGATAACAAAAAATGGAAAACAAGTATTTTTTGCCTTTATGGGACTTTTTGATGGCAATTTTTGTCTATTATTTGTTTTTAGAGGCATTAAAAAAGTTAGGATTGGTAAAAAGTAAATAAAAAGGTTGCGTTTTTATAAAACGTGTGGTTAAATAGTGGCGCAAAAGGATTTATTATGGCAACAAAAAGAACATATCAACCATCAAAAACCCGTCGTGTAAAGACACACGGTTTTCGTGAAAAGATGGCAACAAAGAGTGGACGCGATGTATTGAATCGTCGTCGTGCAGGGGGCCGCAAACGTTTGGCGGTTTCTGCAATCAATTAAAAAAAACCGCAATTGCGGTTTTTTTTATTTTGCAAACATAATACTACTCCCGGGATTGCCCTGGGGGTGGTTTATTTTTTATCTTGACATTCCCAATGCTTGCAGAGCTTGAACTTCCTCTGGCGTCAAATCCTGACGGGCTTTTTCAATCGACTGCAATTCATCACGCTTTTTATTTAATGCCTTAAATACATCAAAGATGTCTTGCTGCTGGGGGTTGGTATACGAATCACTTTCATACCAATCCATTTCTGCAACCAAAAGAGGTTTCGCACCTTCCTTTGGATTAGCCACAAAGATACAATAGTATCCATAATCCCAAGCATTATCATACGAGAACAAATACTTGCCGTTTGAGTCAAGCACCGTGATCGTATTGCTGCCAGCACTAATGTCATTCTTAATTGAAATGTCATCACGTTTCAACAAAGTCAACAATGCAGCCTTAACAAATTGATTTAATGGTTTTTGCGGGATACGACTTGTGCGCTTATTACCATTAGCATCTACAACTGTTTCCTTTTTTGCGTTACCCATATTCATAAAAAACTCCTTTTTTAACTATAAAATTAACAGAGGTTTGACACCTACGACTTTCATCCCATAAATTATAACCGTTTTTTCCTGTTATTGCAATATTTTTGTACAACAAACCGATTTTACAATTCTGTCTACGAATTACTTGACAAGCACAGCAATGACAAAGGAACGTGGATTGCTTCGCGTGCGCTCGCAATGACAAAGGTGAGTAAGAGCATGTATTACGAACTATCACAAACAAACAAAAAAACACCGCCGAAATGGCGGTGTTAAACGACCGAAAGTTTTTCGTTTTCCTGGGGAAGTGTTGTATAGCAACATACCCCCAGAAACTGTTTTACGCGTTCCGATTCGCGTGATACCTATCATCAATTGCCGACCGCCGACACAACGGCAGAACGGAAACCGAAATCGCCCTGGACGCCGTTAGCGCAGTTGCTAGCACAATTGCTAGCGCAATCGTCCGCATTGCCGCGAGCGTCGAGGAGGAACACCCAACCCGAAGCAGACGGTAATGTCATCTTACACCAACAATATTGACCCTGACTATCCTGGGTAAACGTATTACCGGGTTTTAACCAATTAGAACTATTATTACTCCAAGTATAATCAGCATTATCCCCAGATGTGCTGTTGCACGATGTAATGCCCTTAACATTACCATAACCATCAAATGTCACACCCCATGTTTGATCCGTGGTTAGACCGTATACATCAGTATTAGAACTTTCCAGACCATAGGCCCCGGTGCTATCGCTTCTATAACCATATGCCGAACCGTTTGTGGCGAGATCTATGCATTGGTCAAACCCTATGTCGTATGTTCCGGCGGAACACTGCAATGGTATCTTTATCGCCTCAAACTTATAACTGTTGCTCGCATTATCCCAGGTTAATAGGTGTTTACCACTCGTTGGGAATGTCAATGATAACTTTTTTAATCCTATGGCACCATCCGCTATCGCATTGTTATCAACAGAACCATTTGCCAACTTGTCCGTCGTTATCGAACCGTCCGCCATCATACTGCCACTTATCTGGCCAGATGTCGCCGAACCACTATCCGATGTTATCATCGCACGCGATGGTGTCCCTGTTCCAGGCGCCTTCGACGATATCGCAGATTCTAATTTCGTCTTCTCACTGTTCACGTATTCCGTTGATGCAATATCACCAAACGCTGTACCACAACATAATAATATTATTGGTATTATTGATAGCTTTTTCATATCTATTTTCCCCCATTATCTTATCTTTGCTTACTGTGATACTACACGACTAACAGCTTCCCATGCAAAACTGCCACCGTTCGCCGCATCGTATACAATTACACATGTCCCATCATCACACCGATCCGCAGGTAACGATAGTTTCGCCATTGATATCCCTGTCGCTATCTTGTCATTCGTTACTGCACTGCCCGCCAGTTGACCAGTTCCCACAGATGCGTTTTCTATCATCCCACTGGTGATGGAACCTGTCGTAACCTTACCGTCTGTTCCTGTTATCAATGCACTGTTTGTTGCATCAAATGTCCCATCCATTTTATCACTTATTGATGCCTGCAATGCTGTTTTTATGCTGTCGACGTATTGGGTTGATGCGATGTTCGCCATTGCCGGGGTCGCAATTATGCCACATACCGCAATTATGCCTAAGTGTTTCATGGGGTTTTCTCCTTTTCCTTTATTATTTTTTCCTATGTCCAATATTGTACCAAAAACCAACGTTTAAATGCAACTAGTTTTTCAAAAAAAACCGGTTTTTACAAAATACCAAAAAGCCCAGATTTTTGCACATTACAAGCGCACCGCGTTTGACAAACGGTATTTTTGGTATACGTCGGTTTGTTTTGTACCTGTTTTTAGGAATTAAAACCGCCCAAACGGGCGGGTTTTAATTCCAATAACAAACAACGTGTGCCTTGGATTCGGCGCCAACACGTATGTGATGCACACTCTTGTGCGGGGTTAATTCGACATCAACATTTACAGATGGTACATTTGCCGGTATTTCATGTTCAAAATAGATTTCTATGCCCGACAATTTATGCGTATTACGAAATTCAAATCCGACACTTTCGGTTGCCCAACTGGCATAGACCGCGTTATTTATATGCTGGTTCACATCAACATCATCATATCGGCAATTAAATACATGTGTTGCATTTGGATTAATTGATGGGGCGCGGTTAAATTCCCTGTCCCATGCGCGCATATTTAATTGTTCATATTGTGGCAATGTGTCATCCAATCGCATTGGTCGGCGCGTATTCATGTTTATTAATGCCCATTGACTGGTTGCACGAACACGAACATGTCCCAACGCATCACGAATTTCATAATCACGAATCGCACGCAGACCATTATTCTTAACCGGCCATGAGGACACAAACAAAACTTCGTTTTCACGCGGCGCATCAACAATATCAACAAACATATGCGTCACAACCCAACCAACATTATGCGACACACAATACGAACGACCGAACCCCAATATTTCTGCATTACGATCGGCAACCGCCTGTAATTCATTCATTAACATCACAGGACGCACAATGCCATACCTGTCGCATTGATAGGTTTTTAAAATTCTCTCTTCCGTTGTTTTTGATGTCATTTAATTTTCCCCCGCCACAGTGAAATCAACCGCGCTCCCCAGCGCAATATTATTCGCACGCGCCGCAGATTTTATCAATTCGTGCAACGCGTTTGGTGTATCCGCCGGAATGGTCAATGTTTCCAATTTGGCACCATTACCAATTTTGCGTTCTGTGCGCATACCACGAACAGTTTTCAATATATCCAGTGCAACATCCATCTGGGAAACGTCCGTATCATATTCAGGATTTACATTCGGATATTCCGTCAGGTGTAATGTTTCACCGCCTTCGGCATCCTTATAAATCTTTTGCCATAATTCTTCGGTAATAAATGGAATAAATGGCGCATACAGACCAATTACCGCACGCAAAACCGTATATAACGTCCACTGTGCCGACAGTTTTGATTCCGCACTGTATTTTTCAGGCGACCAGAATCTGTCCTTTACAAATTCCAGATATTGGTCACACAAAATATCCCAAAAGAAACTGTCCACCGCCGCACGCGCATTATAGTTATCATATCTATCCAGATTCTTACGCACATCAGCAATCGTTCTATTCAATTCATTTAACACCCATCTATCTTCGATAAACCTATCGGCGACCGAAATGTGTTTTGCGGTTTTCGGTTCAAAATCAGTCAGATTCATCAAAACATATTTCGACGCATTCCATAATTTTGTTAATAATTTTGAACCACGTTTGATTTCATCTTCACTGTAACGCAAATCAGTTCCAATTGGTGCAGTCGCAATCCAATAACGCAACGCATCAGAACCAAATTTATCAACAGCATCCAATGGATCAGTCCCATTCCCCTTGGTCTTGGACATCTTTTGCCCTTTCGCATCACGAACCAGGCCATGGAAATTCACCGTATGGAACGGAACATCGCCCATAACATACATACCCATCATTATCATACGCGCAACCCAGAAAAATATAATGTCTGCCGCAGTGTACAATAAATCAGTCGGATAATAATGTTTTAATTCCAACGTATCATCCGGCCACCCCAACGTTGAAAACGGCCACAGGCCCGATGAAAACCATGTATCCAATGCATCATTATCACGCGTTAATGTTTTGCCACCCGATTGTTTGATGGCTTCTTCTTCACTTTCAGCAACATAAACATTGCCGTCTGCATCATACCACGCAGGTATGCGATGCCCCCACCACAGTTGACGCGAAATGGTCCAAGGGCGAATATCACGCATCCATGCCATAAATAAATTATAACGATGTTCCGGCATAAATTTTATCCTACCATCCTCAACCGCCTTGATTGCAGGTTCAGCCAATTTTTTCGCATCAACAAACCATTGTTCCGTCAAATATGGTTCAACAGGAACCTGACCACGCTGGGAATACGGTGTTGGAATAATTTTATCTTCGATTTTGGTCAGCAGGCCCGCCGCATCTATATCCTCTATCACCGCCTTACGCGCAACATAACGATCCATACCGCGATATTTTTCAGGCACCTCATCAATATCGCGCAATTTTGCATCTGTCGTCAGAATACACAATGGTTCCAGGTTGTGACGAAGTCCAACCTCATAATCATCAAAATCATGCGCAGGTGTAATTTTCACCGCGCCCGTTCCCTTTTCAGGGTCTGCATGTTCATCACCAACGATTGGAATTTCAATATCTGTTAATGGAATAATCGCCTTTTTACCAATCAAATGTTTTAACCTTTCATTTTCAGGATGAACTGCAATCGCCTTGTCCCCGAACAGGGTTTCAGGACGTGTTGTCGCAATTTCTATAAACCCACCATCCACAAGTGGATAATTGAAATAATAGAACTTGCCATGTTCTTCACGGGTTTCCACCTCTAAGTCAGACACAGATGTTTGCTGTTTCGGGCACCAGTTTACCAGGCGCTTTTCACGATAAATTAAACCTTCGTTATACATTTTAACAAACAATTTAGTCACAGCACGCGACAAACCATCGTCCATAGTAAATCTTTCACGTTTCCACACCGGCGTCACACCCAAAATATGCAATTGATTCATAATCTGACCGCCCTTTTCCGCCTTCCATTTCCAGGCAGTATCCAGCAATTCCTGCTTAGACAAAGAACGTGGATTAATACCGCGTTTGGACAAATCGCGTTCAACCAATAACTGGGTCGCGATTGATGCATGGTCGGTTCCCGGCTGCCATAAAACATCAAACCCCGCCATACGTTTATAACGGCACATAATATCAGTCAAAACATTATCCAACGCATGCCCCATATGCAAACTGCCGGTGACATTTGGTGGTGGCATCATAACACAAAACGATTTTTTCCCAGATGTCACATCATTATCCCAAAAATGGTTTTCATCCCAGAATTTTTGTATTCTGGTTTCCATATCACGCGTATTAATATTTTTACCTAAATCTATGTTCATTTTTGTGCCTCAGTTATAACTTGGTTTATCCTAGCAAATTAAAATTAAAATTCAAGGCACAATTGATACGTTTTAACAAAACTTGACATCTGGGAATCAGATAATATACTGAACACATCATGTTATCAAATAAAAACAAGGCATTATTAAATTCATATATTCAGTCTGGCAAAGTATCAGTTACGCATACAGACGGCGAAACAACATATTTTGTCGACCATCCAGATTTACCATACTTCTTGACGTTTGAGGTAACATATATATGTACCATCGGGGCCAGTATTATTGTTCAATATGACATATTTGCAGGCAGTATGAATATTTCTAGCGCGAAGCATAATATTTTATCAACAAAACCAGAAAATCCGGAAATTAAAAATATTTTAGATTTAATAGATACTTGTTCACGTAAGGTAATTTATCAAGAAACCCAATCTAAACATCACGGTTTTATAAACTCTTTTACCATCGGCACACAACGCAGTTAATTTGACCGCACAACACGACAAAACGTTACACCATATACAGCCAATGCACCCGCCTTTAACAAAACACGCCGAAGTTCTGAAAACGTTGCACCAGACGTCATAACATCATCAACCAATAAAATCTTTCTACCCTTTATTTTATCAGGTTGCACAACACTGAACACACCCCGAATATTTTGCGCACGTTGAGCGGCGGTTTTATGCCCCATAGACGGTCGATATTTTCGCCGCACAGAATTTAAATCTAAACCAACACCCATGGCACGCGCAATTGGACGCGCCAACAACGTCGCCTGATTATAACCACGCTTAATTAATCGTAAATACGCCAACGGCACAGGCATAACAACATCCGCATCAACATCTATATCACGCAATGCCCATATCATCGCGCGTGCCATAAATAATGAATACTTGGTTTTTCCACAATGTTTAAATGGCAACATTGCAACCTTAGACGCATCATCATATATACATGCACTGCGTATCCAATCTAATTCACACTTACCCGCAGCACATGTTGGACACAATGTTTCCAAGGGTAAATCTAAATCAGACGAAAACGGATATCCACATTTTGCACACTTAGGACCGCGCACCCAATTAAACATCCCCCAGCAATCAGAACACAATTCACCATGCGTTGACACATGGTTACCACACAACGGACATGATGAAGGATACAAAAAATTAACAATAGAATCTAAAACACCAGAAAATTTTACCATGACAAACTTTTATACGTTTTGTCGCCAATATTTTTTCCATACTTATTTTTTTGTTGCTGGGTCAATGTTTCATACTGGTCATTTGAAATAATACGTAAAACGAAACCATCTTCTTCATGACGTGATGACAAAACCGGGACAATACGTTGTTCGGCGACACCTGTATCCTTTAACACCTTTTCAACAATTGCCAAGCGACGTGCAGCCAATTTTTTATCATCCGTATCAAATGT
>JBKSNB010000112.1:0-3521 GCA_046882025.1 Alphaproteobacteria bacterium
CGCAACAGTGCAGGATCCAACATATCCGGTCGATTTGTTGCGCCGATAACAATAACCCCCGTATCATTCGCGAATCCATCCATTTCTATCAACAATTGATTCAGTGTTTGTTCACGATCTTGGTCATTAAACGAATGCGCACTGCGCCGTTGACCGATTGCATCAATTTCATCTATGAACAATATACATGGCGCAGTCCGTTTTGCCATTTCGAACATATCTTTGATTTTGGCAACGCCCAGACCAACAATAATTCCGGAAAAATCACTGCCGGATGTTGCAAAGAACGGAACGTTTGCTTCGCCTGCAATCGCACGCGCCAGCAATGTTTTTCCCGTCCCTGGTTCCCCAGACAGCAATATTCCACGCGGAACACGCGCACCAATCGCCTTAAACTTATCCTTGTTCTTCAAGAATTCCACGATTTCCATTAATTCTTGTTTTTCCGCATCAATTCCCGCAACATCCTTGAACGTTGTTTTTGGTTTGCCAGTTGTAATTTTGGTTGGGTTTTGCCCCATCAAACTGCGTCCTATACCACCTGCACCACCGCGCATACCGCGTATCAGCCACCACAACAACAATGCACCAAAAACAATTGGGAACCATAACGCCAAATAATCGAACAACGTTTTTGAAGAATCTATGGATATTGTGGCACCATTTTCAGCCAACTTGCTTAACAACGCCGGATCATAAGTTATTGTTGCATTGTATTTTGTACCGTCCTTTAATTCACCAGACGCATCTTCGCCACGAATATTCATTGTTTTAATATCGCCCGATCGGCGCAACACGTCTGAAAATGTCATTTCAACCGGACGTGCGATTTGCACTGCTGTTCCATCTGACGCAATCTGGGCACCGTCACCACCGACGACAAACGTGCGCAAAATCATTGCCAAAAACAAAGCAATAAACAAACCCAAAAACCATCCAGATCTATCTTTTTTGAATACTTTTTTCATATTTTTTCCTAAATGTTGTTTTATCACCTTCGGGAACTATCAAAATCTTAGATTTTAATCTGCGCAACGTGCAGTGCCCCAACGTGAATTGTGTTTCGTGTGATAAGTTATCTAGTGCGCGCACCAAAGATTTCAAGCGCGGCGGATAATTATCCCCCCCTATTTTTTGAATCAGTGTTCCGATAAACTTTAACCTATTATCTGGCGTCAGGTCAAACAGAAAAGAATCAGAAAACATTGCATAATGCCGATGACAAACACTATCGACCAAATAATTAATATCGTCATCCAATGAATCGCGCAGGCGCCCCAGGTTTTCAATGGCGAGCATCAACCGCGCATCACTAATCCCCAGCAGTTCAGACAACACATGACGATTTTTACGAATATTGACGCGGGTATAATGTGTATCATCATTCATTTCATCCTTGAAATATTTAATATTGTTGTCGTCACAGTCTTTCTTTATCTCTGCCCGGAATACAGACAACAATGGTCGCACAATCGTTATCCCGTCGCGCATTGTTTCGCGTTTCATCGCCGCCAGGCCATAAATACCACTGCCCCGCCCCAGATTCATCAGGAACGTTTCAATCTGGTCATCGGCCTGATGTGCCACCATCAAATAGTTAATACCATTTTCATGACAATAATCTGTCATCATTTTATATCGTGCATCACGCGCCGCCGCTTCCAGTCCCGTCTGTGGTTTTTCACCGGTCCAATAAAAAACCTTGCATGGAACATTTAATTTTCCACACAAATCAACCACATATTGTGTTTCTGTATCTGCGGCGGCGCGCAGGCCGTGATTTACATGCAAACAGACAACATTTTTATGTATTTCCGCCAACCAACACAGCAAGCACACAGAATCAACCCCACCGCTGACGGCAACCGCAATTGGCTGGTTCAAATATTTTTGAATAAAATCCTTAAAATTTTGATTCATAGTCAGGTTATTTTATGTTATAATTTCTAAAAATAAAGGAAAAAAGAAATGGCAAAAAAACTGGCACAAAAAACAAAAAGTCCTATACAGAACAAAAAATGTAAGGAAAAAACACCAAAAATAAAAACGGTTGCGGTATATTGCGGGCACCAACTGGGGACGGATCGTCAATATGCGCGTGACGCGGAACAAATTGGTGAATTATTGGCACGAAATGAAATCGGCATTGTTTTCGGGGGCAGCAATGTCGGCCTGATGGGTGCGGTATCAACGGCGGCATTGGACAATGGCGGTTCGGTTACGGGAATTTCAACCGAACACTTGGTCAACAAACAGGAACCCGCCCATGAACGGGTCAAGGTTCAAATTGTCAGTGGTCTGAACGAACGCAAACAGAAAATGTATGAAATCGCAGACGCATTTATTATTTTACCGGGTGGCGTTGGCACATTAAACGAAGTTTCAGATATCTTAACCATGCAGCAAATTGGCGAATCCAAGAAACCAATATTTTTCCTGAATACTGGGCATTTCTGGGATTTGTTTAGTTTGATGTTTGTGCATATGATGCACAATGGATTTATTGAAAATGTAAAGGATTTCAGTGCGAATATGTTGGCACATCCCGACGAATTGATTGCCAAGATTTTAGAATGTAACAACGACAAATAATTAACCGCCCGTTTGGGCGGTTTGTTTTTACCGGGCAACAGCACCTTTTAGGCGTTCGTGACAGATATAATTTTTTAATACAAAGTTGTTTGCGTTCCAACTTAACATACCGTTCCAATTTTCGTCTGGAATTTCAACCGTTGGTAATGGATATGGGGTGCGGGTTAGTTGGGTCTTTACCTGGTCAATATGGTTGGTATAGATATGCGCATCGTGTAATTCACCCTTTAATATGCCGGGGGTTAAATTCGCTTCCTTGGCATATAATAACAGCAGCAACGCATAACTGGCGATGTTATATGGAATCCCCAGAAACATATCACACGAACGCTGGGTCCATATCAGGTTTAATTTTCCGTCACGAACAATTAATTGATGCATTATGTGGCATGGGGGCAATGCCATTTGTGGCATGTCAATCGGGTTCCATGCGTTGACCAAAATTCTGCGATCGTTTGGATTGTTTTTTAATTTATCAATGGCATTTTGAACCTGGTCTATGCCGGGTTTTTGTGGATTGAAATTATCCGCTGGGTTGTTCGGGTTATATTTGTATTCACCGCCAAAATGACGCCATTGGAAACCGTAAATTGGTCCCAGGTCACGTTCATTGTCCATTATTTTATTACGCAGGGCGGTTTGTTCTGTAATTGTGTTCGGGTTTATCTTTGCAGATTCGATGTTGTATTTTTCTTCGACCTTGATTGGGTTTGCCCATTCGTCCCAAATATGGCAATTTCTGTCTTGTAACCATTTTTTATCAGAATAACCATTTATAAAAAATTCTAGTTCTGTAGAAATTGTTTTTAACGGTGTAAATTTTGTAGTAATCAACGGAAATCCTGTTGACATATCGTGTTGAAATGTTGCACCCCATGGAATACGAATCGTTTTAATCCCAGTGCGATTATCAGACAAAGTACCGTTTT
>JBKSNB010000113.1:0-14133 GCA_046882025.1 Alphaproteobacteria bacterium
GGCATTCGTTACTTCCACAAATGTCTGTTTGCAAAAGCTTGTCCGGAACCGGATTTTAAATATTTTTCAAATTCTAATGCTGCGGTTTTAGAGCTAAAAGCAACATAATTTATTAATTCCCATGGTTTGTATTTTGAGGTATGAAAAGAATATCCAGCATTGTGTTGCTTTAAACGCTGTTTTAAATCGTCGGTCTGTCCGATATATCTTTGTTCAGGATTTGAAATACTTTTTATTAAATAGACATAAAACATTCGTTTTCTATCCTACATACGGTCCTACTTCGTTAAAACTTCGTAGGACACTACTTCACGTTAGCCACTCCATTCGTGTGGCCCGCCACACGAAGCGTCGTGGACGCGAAGTGTGGTTGGGGCAGCTGGATTCGAACCAACACTGGCGGAGTCAGAGTCCGACGTTCTACCATTAAACTATGCCCCAATGCGCCGTGTATTATACAGTGCATATATTACATTTGCAACGAAAAAAATTCCCCTAGATTTTTTCTTTTTTTAGGGTATCTTTTCCTGCATCATATTAACATTGAAACCTATAAGGAGGAATCTAGCATGAAAATAAAACCATTTGCAGGTGTTCGCCCACCAAAAGAATTAGTTTCAGAAGTCGCATCACGTCCATATGATGTTCTGAATTCAGCCGAGGCAAAGGACGAAGCCGGCGAAAAATCGTTACTGCACATCATTAAACCAGAAATAGATTTTGACCCAATCGCAGGCGAACACGAACAAAAAACGTACGACAAGGCCGTTGAAAATTTCAAACTGTGGCAACAACGTGGCTGGCTGAAACAAGACACCAAAGAAATGTATTATATTTATGCACAAACCATGGATGGGCGCACACAATATGGTTTAGTGGCCGCCGCAAATGTTGATGATTACATGACCGACAAAATCAAAAAACACGAATTAACACGCAAGGACAAAGAAGACGACCGCATGATTCATGTTCGCATTCAAGATGCAAATTTGGAACCTGTGTTCTTTGCATATCCTGACGTTGACGAAATGAACAAAATTGTTGAAAATATTGTGAAAAACAATGCCCCTGAATATGATTTTGTTGCACCAGACGGATTCGGACATAAATTCTGGGTTATTGATAACGACGCAACAAACGCACGCATCACAGAAATATTTAAAACAATTCCTGCAATGTATGTCGCAGACGGTCACCACAGAACCGCAGCCGCCGCACGTGTTGGTGCAGAAAAACGCGAACAAAACCCAAACCATACAGGTAACGAAGAATACAATTATTTCCTGGCGGTGATATTCCCAGAATCCCAGTTGCACGTTATTGACTATAACCGTGTGGTACGTGATTTGAACGGGTTAGACAAAGATACATTCTTGGCAAAATTATCTGAATCATTTGACGTTGTAAAAATTGGTGGCGACATTTACAAACCAAACGCACTGCATAATTTTGGTATGTATCTGGATGGTGCATGGTATTCGTTAACCGCGAAGCCAGGAACATACAACGATAATGATCCAATTGGCGTACTGGACGTAACAATATTATCAAACCTAGTATTTGATAAAATACTGAATCTGGGCGACCTGCGCACCAGTAACCGCATAGATTTTGTTGGTGGTATTCGCGGCCTTGGCGAATTACAGAAACGTGTTGATTCGGGCGAAATGGTCGCGGCATTTGCCCTATTCCCTGTCACAATGCGTCAAATTATCAACATTGCTGACACCGGCAATATCATGCCACCCAAGACGACATGGTTTGAACCAAAACTGCGCAGCGGTTTGGTAATACATAAATTGTCATAATAAACAAATACCCCAAAATTGGGGTATTTTTATTAACAAAAAACCCACAAAATTTTGTGGGCTTTTTTAACTTAGAATCCGAAAACCATACGTTGTTTTGACTGACGTCTTTTTTCATTACGAACCGCTTCTTCCTTCAAGCGTTTACGTTTTGTTGTTGGTTTTTCATAACGCTGACGTTCTTTCATTTCACGATACAGACCTTCTTTCTGCGATTTACGTTTTGCAACACGCAACGCCTGTTCAACGTTATTATCACGAACTAAAACTTTTACCATTACCTAATTCACCCCCTTTGGCGAACTTAAATCATCTTACCCTTTACAGAATTTTGGTGGAGCTGATCAGACTCGAACTGACGAGACGGTGATGGTTGCCCAAGAGGTGTCTCTCTGTTCTTAATATCAACTCTCGCCTTGATTCCTTCTTTTAGAATTTTGGTGGAGCTGATCAGACTCGAACTGACGACCCCCTGCTTGCAAAGCAGGTGCTCTACCAACTGAGCTACAACCCCAAAACTCTTTTTTTCAGGGCATTCCCCCTTTGACAGATCCGCTGCGCTGTAAAGCAACTTACCTCTACCAACTGAGCTACAACCCCAAAACTCTTATCAAGCGTCACGCATTTTAACCATTTTTTTAACAAATGTCAAATCAAAATTGCGCAACAGTTGACATTATTATTATTTTGTGCCACACTAACCTGCAAATGTTGACAAAAAAGTTGGTTAATCCAGATAATTTTGAAGAATTATTACCGACACTGAAAAAAAACACTTTTCAGTGGGAATCCATGTATTATTCTGGGACAAAAATTAATACATCGGGTAAAATTGCATTATATCAAACACAAGACACAAAACCGTATGGTAACATCATACTAATTCCCGGTTTGGCCACCAACACATCTATAGATCCATTGATGAAAAGCATCACTTATTGGTCATTAACACACAGATATAATGTTATTACGTTTGATACATTTTTAGGCGACTTTCATGAATCTCCGTGTTTAAAAACAGCCCAACAAAACACCTTTCCAGAATTTATTGCTTTAATACAAGCCGGTATTCATTTTATAGAACCATATACAATAAATTCTTATTCTTGTGTTATAGGTCATTCAGCTGGCGCAACAGGCCTAATTGCGGCTTTAAACAATATTACGAAACAAAACAAACCCATAAAACTATCTGCTGTTATGTTATTTGCGCCATGGGCTTCTAAAGAATTTCCAAATTACTTAGAAAACATGGTTTATACAAGACTCGTTTCAAACGGCTTTAAAGGCGAACCCAAATATCTACCAATATCAAATTGTTTTGACACATATGCCACACACAAAACAAGGTATGTTACCATTTTACCGAATTTTCTACATCAATTGGCAACATCCCCTTTTCATCCTGATTTAATGAACAAATGGAATCTTTTTATAACAATAGTTGCCGCAGGAAAAGATAAAAAAGCACCAGCCGACCCCATTCATCAAAGATACACTGAATTACAACAATATTCAAACAAATCCTTATTCAAATATGTAGAAGTCAAGGATGCAAAACACTCTTTTTTAAACATAGGGACAACCGAACAAAACGTTATTAGTTTGATAAAAGCTCAAAGGAACAAAATACAAAAATAATCACACACGGTCACAAATCAACAAAATTTATTTTTGTCATTAATACTTAATTTATTATTAAAGATAAATAACTTTTTAATACATAACGTAATAAAAAAGGGGTATCAAACCCCATTTTTATTTTACAACTAAATCTTTACCCGAAACATCAACATGAACGATTGAACCCTCACCGATTTTGCCAGACAAAATCAAATCTGCAATTTTATCTTCAACCGCCGAAGTAATCAGACGTTTTAATGGTCGCGCACCAAACACTGCATCGTATCCATGTTCAGCCAGCCACTTAATCGCCTTATCCGACACATCCAGTCCGATATTACGTTCTGACATACGTTTTTCCAAATTAGACAACTGGATTTTAACAATGCCCGCCATAACGTCTTTGCCCAGTGAATTAAAGAAAACAATTTCATCAATACGATTTATGAATTCAGGTCTGAAATTTTTACGCACTGCATCCATGTCAGGCAAATTACTTGTCATGATAATAATTGTGTTTGTAAAGTTCACGACATGCCCCTGGCCATCCGTTAAACGACCATCGTCCAGAATTTGCAA
This sequence comes from Alphaproteobacteria bacterium, assembly GCA_046882025.1. Taxonomy (GTDB): domain Bacteria; phylum Pseudomonadota; class Alphaproteobacteria; order Rs-D84; family Rs-D84; genus Enterousia. The sequence goes on from JBKSNB010000113.1 coordinate 4,011, forward strand.
AAACACATTAAACACATCTGGGTTTGCCTTTTCTATTTCATCAAACAGCAACACCTGATATGGTCTGCGACGCACACTTTCCGTCAACACCCCACCCTGTTCATAACCGACATATCCCGGGGGGCTGCCAATCAGGCGCGACACAGAATGTGGTTCCATATACTCACTCATATCAATACGGGTCATGGCCGTATCATCGTTAAACAGATATTCCGCCAATGCTTTTGCAACCTCTGTCTTGCCAACACCGGTTGGCCCAAGGAACATAAAACTACCGGCGGGTCTATGTGGATCAGACAGTCCCGCGCGCGACCGACGAATTGCACGCGCCACAACAGACAGCGCATCATCTTGACCGACAACACGTTTGCGCAATTCATCTTCGATATTTAACAATTTTGATTGTTCTTCAACAGACAACTTATCCGCAGGAACCCCAGTCCATTTACTGACAACCGCCGCAATATGTTCGGGCAAAACAGTTTTATATTCGCGCGATTCATTATTCATTTTGCGAATTTGTTCTTCTAATTCTGGTATCTTGCCATACTGCACAGCCGATGCTTTTTCATAATCACCATTACGCAGGGCGGTTGCGACCTCTGCCTTGGCAGCATCTAGCGCAGCCATAGCATCCGACAGGCCATGCATTTTTTGTTGTTCTGCGCGCCACGCGGCGGTCAGTTTTTCTGATTCTGCCTCTGTCTTAGCAATCAGTCCTTCTAAATCAGCCAAACGTTTTTTAGAATCTGCATCTTTTTCTTTTTTCAACGCTTGTTGTTCTATTTTCAATTGCATTAAATGTCTATCTATTTCATCTAATGCCTCTGGCTTGGATGCCAATTCAATACGCACACGCGCTGCGGCTTCATCAATCAGGTCAATTGCTTTATCCGGTAAAAATCTGTCTGTGATATAGCGATTAGACAATTTAACCGCATCAACCAGCGCAGAATCAGAAATACGCACACCATGATGTCCCTCATACTTTTCTTTCAATCCGCGCAATATAGAAATTGTATCTTCAACCGTTGGTTCATCTATATATACCGGCTGGAAACGACGGGCCAGCGCAGGATCTTTTTCAATATACTGACGATATTCATCCAATGTTGTTGCACCCAAACAATGCAGTTCACCGCGTGCCAGCATTGGTTTCAGCAAATTTCCCGCATCCATAGAACCTTCGCCCTTGCCTGCACCAACCATCGTGTGCAATTCATCAATGAACAGAATTATTTGCCCATTTGAATCTTTAACCGCTTTTAATATCGCTTTCAGGCGACCTTCAAATTGCCCACGAAACATTGCACCCGCCATCAACGCGCCCATATCCAACGACAGTAATTTTTTATCCTGCAAATTTTCAGGTATATCCCTTGATACGATTCGTTCCGCCAACCCTTCCACGATTGCGGTTTTACCGACCCCCGGATTACCAATTAATACTGGATTATTCTTTGTGCGACGTGACAAAACCTGAATGGTGCGACGAATTTCATCATCGCGCCCAATCACAGGGTCCAATTTCCCATCAGCCGCCAATTTAGTAAAATCGGTTGTATATTTTTCAATCGCCTGTTCTGGTGTTTCCTGAATATCATCTGGATTCATATTTATCATCCTTGTTTTGTTAACTGATATATAATGCCACATTTATGGTTTTCAAGGTACAGGACTAAAAGCATAATAATATTTACACACGCATATAAATTGGTATAATCATATCAAAAAAAAGGGAACAGATATGAATTTTTCAGAATCAGACATCGAACAAATAAACCAACACGGATTGACCATTGAACAAATAGAAAAACAAATTGCAAATTTTAAATCTGGTTTTCCATACGCAAATATCATTCGCCCTGCAACAGTTAACGATGGCATATTTGATTTATCCGCCCAACAACGCAAAAAATATATAGACATATATAATTCTGTGCGTGACACGAAACAAATAACAAAATTCGTTCCTGCATCTGGGGCTGCAACCCGTATGTTCAAAGATTTATTTGCATTTCTATCATCTGGGGATGAAAACCCAACAACTAAATCGGTCCTAGGCAATATAACAAAATTTGCGTTTTACGATAAATTAAAACCATATATAAATAACACCAGCACCAATCACGACATTATTGATTGTATTGTTAATGCGCACGGTTTGAATTATGGGAAACAACCCAAGGGTCTAATACCGTTTCATAAATATTCCGATGAAACACGCACCCCGGCCCAGGAACACATGGTCGAAGGTGCATTATACGCAACTGCGAATAATATATCCAATATACACTTTACAATATCACCTGAACATTTGGACGATTTCAAAAAACTGATAAACGACCAAATTTCAAAATACGAACATACGTATGATATAAAATACAACATAACGACATCGGAACAAAAACAATCAACCGACACAATTGCTGTAACACCAGATAACGAACCATTCAGAACAACCGACGGTAAATTATTATTTCGCCCTGCGGGTCATGGGGCATTGATTGAAAACCTGAACGATATAGAATCAGACATCATATTCATCAAAAACATAGATAACGTATCAATCGACAAATCTGACACCGTCGAATATAAACAGGCATTGGCAGGAATGTTGATTGATATACAAAACAAAATATTTGAATATTTAGACGACCTGGAAAACAACAGATTTAACCCGGATGAAATATGCGATTTTATTAAACACACACTGCACCACAGTGTGTGCGGCACATCACGTGACGAATTAATCAACATATTAAATCGTCCAATTCGCGTTTGTGGTGTCGTAAAGAATATTGGTGCACCCGGTGGCGGACCATTTTGGGTAAAAAATTCAGACGGCACGATTGGATTACAAATTGTTGAATCTGCCCAAATTGCACCCGACGCCCGTTCCATAATGGAAACATCAACACACTTTAATCCGGTGGATTTAGTATGCGGCACACGTGATTGGCATGGGAAACAGTTTGATTTGACCAAATATATTGATCATTCTACGGGCTTTATTTCTGATAAATCTGATGGTGGACGACCACTGCGTGCGATGGAACGTCCAGGGCTGTGGAACGGCGCGATGGCATACTGGCACACACTGTTTGTTGCGATTCCGCCAACAACATTTACACCGGTAAAAACGGTATCAGACCTGCTGTTACCACCACATAATAACACAAATATATAAAAGTGCTTGACTTTTGGCGATTTATGTTATAAATTACAACCCCAGTTATAAAGGATTTAAATTATGCCACGTACATGTAATGTTACAGGTAAGAAAACAATGGTTGGGATGAACGTTTCCCACTCTATGCGTCATACGAAACGCACTTTCTTGCCGAATTTGCAAAAATTAAGTTTCCACAGTGATATTTTGAATCGCGATTTTTCATTGCGTATTTCAACGGCTGGGTTACGTACATTGACCAAACACGGTGGTTTGGATGCATATGTTATGTCAAAACCTGTATCACGTCTGACACCTGAAATGGCGGAAATAAAAAAAGCCATTGCCAAGAAAAACGGTGCAGATGTGAAACCTGCAAAAAAACCTGTGCACAAGGCGAACCGCAGTGCACGTTTGGTAAAGAAAGTTGAAGCAAAGAAAGCCACAAAATAAGTGACTTTTGATGTTTTGGCCCTGTGGCGGAATTGGTAGACGCGCTTGACTCAAAATCAAGTTCTGCAAGGAGTATCGGTTCGAGTCCGATCAGGGCCACCAGAAATAAAGTTACCGTTCATTCACGAACGGTATTTTTATTGAATTTTGCACTAAATATGATATACTTCACGTGCAAATAGAAGGAGTTTCTTATGGCAAATTTTACAGATGCAAAACAACAATTGTAACAAATGAACGTAGACAAATGTTTGTTACGTTACCTTGTAATTAACGCAGGAAATGTCCGCAGCACCGTTTCAGACGATCCGCTTGGATGTCTTTATATTTATGTTAAACCGGGTATGTATGAAAAAATAATAGAAGTATCTAACATCGATTTTGTCCAAGAAATTTATGCCCAAAATGGCATACAGTTGAAAAAACATATATCCCACATGGACGGCAAAGAAACAGAAGTATTGTTTATCACCATAACCGATTTATCAAAATTGACGGATTTACAACAAGATTTTGTATCTGATACCGCCCCAACTTATAGCCGTCACTTTACAAATAGCCGTGCAACAGAAATAATAAATACAATAGAAGATCGTCAATACATGGCAGAACTGCAAAAACAGAAAGACAGATAATAACATCTTGTTTTACATAATAAAAAACCATCTTTACGATGGTTTTTTTATTATTCCTCAACATCTGTAAAAATATGTTTTGTCATTAATCTACTCCTTTGTTAATAGAATAACAAAATTCATACTGCATGTCAAATTCCCAATCGGTGGGTCATCTTTAACATAAATATAGATTCATTTCCAAACACATCTGTATTATTTGGATTTATACGGTACATGAACCCAAATGCACCATCGGTGAATTTACCAAATTGATGACGATATGTTCCGGTAAAACGAACCTCGCGCTTTTCAGGAACCAATGACAAATCACGAATTCCTGTATCCGATACAACCAAATCATAATGTCCCGCACCAGATTCCACAATATCATATTGTGCATACGCATAGTGCAAAGAACCCCGTCTGACTGCCAGCGGTTGCGACACCGTCAGATTCAAATTACCAATATCAGCCCCCAACGCAAATGAATTTGAATCTAATTCAGACATACCCAACACAAAATTTCCTGATGGATTCGCATATGTCCGCGCAAATGTTGAACGCAATGTAAACGAAACATTATCATAGGGCGCATAACGCGCCGTCATATCAACATATGTTGTATTACCGTTACCCATATTCAACAGCCCAGATGTCTGAGCCCCCAACAAAGTATCTGTTTCATTCAACACGCCAATTGCCCCAGATAACATAAATTTATCATTATGCCATGCAACATTTGCCTGGCCCCCACGCGCAAATCCTAAGTGCAATGGTTCATAGTTTGATGAAATCATTGGATTGGTCTGTAATAATGCATCATCATTTATTACCCCTGAAAATGCACGACCACCAAATGCAAAGTTTCCATATTTATATTCACCACCCGCCGTTATTGCATTTGACGCCAACCCCAGAATCGGATTTGCCATACCATTAAAACGTGATTCCCCGTCAGTTAAATAACGTTGAAATCCTGCATTCAATGCAAATGTATCCCTGTCATAATTGAAATTCAAATTATCCAATCCATTCAAATTATCAGGATACGAACGCGTTGATGTTGCCATAGAAAACGTCATATTGCCCAACTGCATTTTCTGTGAATCATCATCACTGCGCGTTTTCAAATCGCCCAATACATCACCCATATACAACGCATGTGCAGAATCAGCACCAATCGTAAATTTATTTTCCCAAATACGTGGCATTGACATTTCACCATCAACACTGGTCAACACATCATAAAATGGTGCAGATATCGTCGCGCCGCGCGCCCCAAACGGCGCACTTAAATTAAATGCAGTATTTGACGCCGCCCGCCAAAACGCATTTCCTTTTGATGAAACAATATTGCTGCCATCATAAAAGTAAATTGACTTGCCTGGGGTTGTTGCACGCTCCAGATTAATAAGTCCATAACCAAACACTTCCTTAAACGCATCTAGATATTTCATTGTTCCAAGTTCAACCTTGCCCTGATATTCCCCTGGCAATTCATACATAGATTGTAAATACGCCGTTAAAGAATTTTCAGAAAAGCCCCCCCCTGAAGAATTCGTCCCTAAATACGCACCATCTGCGGTCAACGCCAACAAAGAAAATACCTGATCATTAGTCATATAACTAAATGCAGATTGAACTGCGCCAATCGCACCCGCCGCCGACGCAACACTCATTTCATCGGTCACCCCAGCAGATGCAAAACACCACGGATCTATCCCATTTGTCCCAGTTCCCGCGGTCCCACAAATACGCGATTCATAATACACAGGGTCATCCCCAGAATTATCCGCCCAACGTGTCAATTCATATTTGCCTGACGGCGCAAACCCCGACACATTTGTTGCATCCTTTGTTCCATTACCCGATAACGCAACCGACACGACAGACATAAACGAATGTTCCAAATTAGGATACACCAACGGTGCAGCATTTTCAAATGTGGCTTTTTTTACGTCACCCGTAAAACTGCTATCCGTTTGATAGGCACCTGTTGAAAACACCAACATAGGTTTCAATATAACGGTTGTTCCAGGATAAACATTTCCCACCGAACCAAACAACGCATGCGCATCCGCAGCGGGGAAATAATCATCTTGTATTACATCATACGCCGCATTTATATACCCCAAGAATCCCTCTAATCTGGTATCCCCGGCAGAAAAAGATAAAACACTATCAATTGTTTTTGCATCTGTCAGTCGCAACGACGGAACCATCGCAGCATTTGCAAATACAGTCGGGCGCGACCGTCCAAGATTACCCGGTTTTTCCGTTGAATAATTTAAATCGCCTGCGATATATAGCCCTGCACTATTTACCAATGCCTTGTAATTAAAATAATCTATTGATTGACCATCCGCATTTTTACCACCACCTGTTCTAAAAACAGTTAACTGACCATTCGGCAAGAAACCGATATAATCATTAACCTCACTAAACGGTGTTCGACCTGCAACTATTTTTGCCAACAAATTATCCAAAGGTGTCGCATCGGTGTTATTTATCACCGTTCCATGTCCTGCTAAATCAAACAAAGATAACAAGGTTGAATCCTCCGCGGTACTATCATCATCCACCGAATTATCATTTGCCCCTAATGTGATAACATTATTATAATACTTACTGGAAATCATAGTATTACTGCCACCAGTCACAGACGTGCTGTTATCATTAACATTTCCCCATATAATAAACTTATCCGTCAACGACGACGTTCCACCAGTATTTATACCGTTTGCAGTTACCAGCGCAACATTTACCGGTCGCCCCCCACCCACAGGTTCAGTACCTAAATTATTTCCCGACAAATTCAACGGCTTATTCAATGCATTTCGCAAAGTCCGCTGCCCCAAATAACCACGTGCAAACGGCGAATACCCATGCATCATTAATAAATAATTTTCATATGGGGCAGCACTAGACATCAAATCAAAAGAATTTTTAAACGCCCCTGCACTATACACATCCAAATTCGTGGTATATTCAGCATCTGGCGCAACACCATCTGGTATTGTAAACGTCGGTTTTAATCCACCACCGCCACCGGGACCATCACCGCCACCTTCGCCACGATTCCCAGTACTCGGATTACCATTACCGTTATCTGGATCAAAAACCTTGGTCAATAAAACAGTTCCACCAACAATAACGGCGGCACCCGCCGCCGCTAACGCTATGCTTTGGGCACTGGACAGCCCGCTGAACAAACCGCCACTATCTGGCTTTGCTGTTTTCTGTTTATATTGTCGAATTTGTTTATCACACACCGACGCATCTGCACCATACATCTGTAAAATCTGGGCAGCACGCACATCATTATTCATCAACGCAGTGCAAACAATTGACAACCCGGTCTTATCAACATAATTCACATCAGCACCATTGTTAATCAACGCCTGAACCTGTTGAATATCTGCATTTTTGGCCGCCGCCAACAACTGTGCCGCCGTAATAAAATCACCACCACCCGCCGCGAACGATGTAACCGGCGCCAAGAACAAACAAAAAACTATTAATCTAATGAATTTCAAGCACATCTCTCTGTATAGGAAACATATTATCATATACCCCGCATATATGTCCAGAACATTTTAATCAAAAAAAATCCACCAAACGGTGGATTTTAACATACAAACCACGATAAATATTATCTGCGGCGCCCCCGACGACTGCAATAAAATTCTACCGACATAATTACAGTATGCTTTACACTATCAACACATTCGGCGTCAGATGCCTTTGGTTCCTGGTTAACATTAACGACATTATTATTACCGTTAATAACCACTGTTGCTTCGCTATTCTGCACGACAACAACATTGTCTGCTGGCACATTTGGAACGACCGCCACAGCAGGTTGGTAATACACCGGTTCATGATCACAAACTGGTGCAGATGGTGCATGCATAACAGGAACAGTATCACAACCACAATCATCGATAACAGGTTCCACTGGTTTTACTGGTGCGACTTCTTTCTTAGGCGCAACTGGCTTTTTAGCACCACAACATTTTTTTGCCTGTTCAATAATAACATGCGTTGAATCTTTCACATCTGCAACGCCACGCATAATACTGTCTGCATCAACTTTAAGCGTATCTAAATCACTTTTAACATCCGACAGTTTGTTATTATTATCGTCAACGACATCTTTGATATCCTTTGTACGATTATCAACAGATTGTGCGATACTGTCCAAAGCGTTCAACTTTGCAGCATCCTTAACGACTTCTGTTTTTACACCCTGAACATCGCTTTTTATATCCTTACCATCAGCACATTGTTTAATACCGAACCCCAGCACCAATAACGATGCCACAATCCACCCAGCATTCTTTTTTGCCCAATCCGCCGTATTATTGTTTCTATTTCCATTATTATTATTTGCCATGTATTACCTCCTTCTTTGGTAACTTGTTGAGACAAATATAGACAAAAGAATTACGTTTGTCAAGTGCCAAATATAAAAAATTGTTTTTTTACTATTTTTCAATCAGTTTTTCTGATATAGTTTAAATTCAGAGAGAACATGAATTCGCGTATCTATATCTTTATAACCTGCTTAGCACTGGCGACATACGGCAACGCATTTGCCGCGACATGTTCACGTGCGAACCTGACACGATGCCTGGATTCTGCGTGTGCGATAAACATATCTGCAAATCCTGCGGCACGGTGCCAGTATTGCGGTACTCCGGATGCCGGAACCCCAAAAACCAGTAATATGCGCACTGTTTCCACTGGTTCGACGAAATATAATATTTCAGACAAGGAATTAAAATCTGCCCCAAATGATCCGGGCGAACGCTATGTCTGGGCGACACGCAAATGCATTGAAAAATTACCAGATTGCACCACGGACGATATATCTGATACATACGATTCATTAATTGAGCAATCGTGCAAAGCCGCCGGCATAACGGCAAAAATGGACACACTAACGGCGAAACTGACCAAAACCAAGAGTGCCAGCGTATGCGAAAGCGCGATTTCATCATGTGTTTTATCTGACAACGGGTGCCGTTCTGACTATTCAGGATGCGCGACCGATTCGGATTTTTCACGTGTATTCGCCGAATGCAGTGTTTCTGCCACGGGATGCGACCAATATACATCAAACATAAAAACAACCATTCAACAACGTCGCGCCCAAACCATCGCGTCTAAGGATGCATCAATTGACGCAATCGTTGCATCGTACCAGGCAAACCGTCAAAACAAATTAAATACAATCCGATCATCATGCGCCGACGGTTCAATGTATGATTCATGTATTAAATCGGCGTGCGCAAACAACACACAAAACAACTGTGCAACGCCCCAGGAACAGACAATTGCAACCGCACTGTGTAAATTTTATGAAACGGCATGCGGAACAATAAAGTGACGAACAACAACAATGATTAAAAACAGGACACATTTTTTTCAAACAATTTGTTACTGCACACTAATAATGGCGGTGGCGACAATGACAACCGATTCGTTTTGTGCGGTTGTGCAACGTTCGACGGTGACACGCACACCTGTGACCCGCACCCCCAGTGTGACAACAAAAACCGTGTCCCCTGCCCCGGCGGCCGCCCAACAATCTGCCCCGACGGTCAATGCACAACCTGTGACAACAACCACCCCAACCCCGACAACCAGTGAGCCCGCCCCAGTGGATGATGTAATAGTTGAAAACAAGGCATCACAATTCAGCATAACCAGTTCCAACGACGATTCAGATGACATCAACGATTCGACATTTGCGGAAAAAATTCGTGCCCAGAAAAACGCAGTAAATGCGGCAACTGCAAACACAGTAAATGAAAATGCGATACAAACATATTCCAACGGAACAAATTCATGTGACAACGATTTGCGTAAATGTATG
>JBKSNB010000114.1:0-3513 GCA_046882025.1 Alphaproteobacteria bacterium
AAAAGGCAAGCGGATTTATTAGACATCACTGACAAATCTGAATTGTTATCCAGATTACGTCAAGAACAACAGGTTAAAGATTTACGCAAAAGCAAAGTAAAAATTGGCTTTTAACAAAAACAGACCAATTTTGTCCAAGACCGTTTTTATACTACCTTATGAATAACAAAAAGGTGTAAAAAAATGAATACATATGAATTAAATAAAAAAATCGCTAAAATCCGCCATAATAAAACAAATTATGACATTTTTGACGTCTATTACCATGTAGATGGATGGACTGGCAATCTGCGAAAAAAGTTAAATTGGGCTTGTGCTCAGCTTGTTAACCAAGAAATAGACTTATTGAAATTTGAAAACATAACGAACCAGGTAAATGCTGACGTTAATTTAAATCGCAAATGCAATCAGAAAAAATTTATTGAAGCAAAAATGGAAGAAGCGGCATTGTTGTATCCGAACGCAAGCAAAACATTTATTAAATCAATCGCATATCGGTCTTTAAAAAATATTCAACAAGACCAATATCGCAGAAACGCAAATCGAACAAAACATACAAAACTGTATTTTATCGAAGATTAAAAAATGGTTAAACTAATATAACTTTTGATTTAAAAACAATACAACCAAAGGAGTAAAAAATAGCAACATGTTTCGCATGGAAAATTATTTTTAACAACTGTATATTACCAGAGCTTTATTTTAGGTACGAAGACGCCAAAGAACAATTACGCAAACTAACAGAAAATTCTTGCGCGGGCTATGGACGTGTAGTATCGTATGATGGTGAAACTGGCGCAATGGGAAATTAAGCAACGCTTAACGATAAAACACCTTGCTTTCTTATAACAACCCGATTACTATAAAAACATGGTGACACTTAGGAATACTTTATGAAAAAAATATTTTTGGTTTTATGTTTATTATCGGTGGTGGCTTGTGGTGACAACGACAACAACCAACCAACGAAAGATTATTCACAAGAATTAGCACATGAAGTTTGGGATAATATGATAACAAATTTGGCGGAACAAGAATACAAGGAATGTTTAACACATGGAATTACAGAATTTCCAAACATCAAACATACCGAACTTGAAAAGACGTGCAAATGTGTGGTTAGCACCATATACCTTGAAGACACCAAAGATTCCAATGGCAATGTAATCACAGATAGATTTTCAATTGATTTTCGGGCTTTTTTAAAGGACAAATGTGGTAAAAACATTCCGAATTACACCCTGCGCGACATCCCAGATATGGAAAGCAAATAAAACGGCGCTATATACATTCTCTGGAACCAACCACAGAAAACACACATTTAGTATGAAAAATATTAAAGAATTAATATACTTAAATATTATTTTTTAATGACTGTTCTTAGCGTTTCTATTATTTCTTGTTGTAAGTCCTTGGTTAGCATATTATTCCTCCATATATACAGTGATATTTAATTTGTGCCATTGATTATTTCATCAATTTCACTTTGTGGTGTTAAATATAATGTTTCTGATTCCCTGTTAAAAACTTTTGTCTTAAAGCATGCTCTTGTTGATATTTTTTTATTTTGATATTTTTTGAGTGCCATACATTGTTCTTTGGTCATTGTGCAAATTGTTTTTGTTATGTCATATACCTTGTATGGTTCAGAATCAGTAACTCTTTGTTTATGTGTTTTTATATCATCTATACACCAGGCATCTATTATTTTTACTTGATAACATTTTTCTGTGTTTGTTTTACCGCCGATTTGCAATCTATCATACAAACTTTGTTCACATTCAGATAATGTAGAAAAGTATATATCTTGCCAAAATCCACCGTGAGGTGTCCAATAAGCATACCCATACTGATTTTCTATATTTGTATCATAAGAGTTATCAACAATGACATCGTTTGTGTCGTCTGATGTTTTTATATATACCAAACTCCATATCAACAGTCCAATAATTATAATTATTAATAACTTTACAAACCTGCTCATATTACATACCTTTGTGTATTAGATATAGTAATACAACAATATATAAAAACAAACATAATTTTACTGGTTAATCTGTTTATTCATGAATACAACGGTTATATTTTCTGGTTTTGTGTAAAAAACATTTTATTTTTATATCAACCGAAATCTTAACACTATCTATAAACACTTTATTGTTATCAGTAAACATATAAAAAGTAACCATAAACTGGCATCGCATTTTTGGGCGGGGTATATCATTTTGGTAAAAGTTGGGATATTGGGCGGCATTGGTTATATACAGCGGAAATGTCGCCCATAAAAACTGACGGAAATGGGGCAAAAAATAACATCCCGTGGTAATTCTACGGGATGTTCAATATTCCTGGCGGAGTTTAACCAAATGACGGTGTTCCGCATACAGTAAACCACATTATTTTTCCCTCAGTTTCAGGGAAAATCGCATAATTTTCATCATTATACTTGGGAAAAATGCCAGATTTATAAACCTTACAGCCATTTTCTAAAAATATCTTCAGGGAAACTTTCAGGGAAAAACGTTATACTTTCAGGGTATTTAATATAAAAATGGGCTTACCGCCCATTTCTGTTATATAACACATGGTGTCTTAATGTGTATCTGGAATTTTATACCAATCAAACAACGCATTAACATTGCATCTGGTTAGGTGCGGGGTTTGAATCTTTTCTGGGGCAGTAACCTTTTTAAAATCATTACTATCTTTGTGTAGCATATCCAGGAACCCAGATAATGCTTTTTCATTAACATGTGAATCCCATTTGGCTTCCACAAGCAACTGCTTAACCCATTTCGCCCTATCTGCGCCTAAATATCTAAAATCTGGTAAACTACTGCAATAATCCCTTAATTCTATAAACCATTCAACCAGTTCGTATTTAGCCCATGCACAAAGTTCAAATGCAGTATTGCATATCAATTCTGTAGGGCATGGATATACACGGGTTGCTTGGAACAGTGAACGTTCGACTTCTTTTTCATCGGCACCGATATTACGAACTTGCCACACCTCTTCAATAGAATCCCAAAAAGCTTTTTCACAAATTACTGTCTGTAAAATATTTTTAGCCATTTCATGTATATCAACTAGTGAATAAATGTGTGCAATGTTATCCAACATATCCATCGCTTCAAGTGTTCTTACACGGTCTATCTGCTGAATAGATAGAATGTGCATATTTGGCTGAAACTTTCCACGATGGTTAGCAAATTCGATGGCTTTTTCCTCGGTAAGAATCCCCGAGTCCAGCAAACGATCCCATAATTTTGTAGAATTGGCATGCCGAGTGTTATATGTTACTATTTTTATTACATCCCTACGTGCACTAGCGTTTTTACCTATACCATCATGTATCATCGATTTTGCCATAGCCTGACTCTTGGTCATTCTTTTACCATCTTTGGTCACAATTATCGTATTTAATTCTTTAATAAAATCATCAATAAATGTTGATTGTTGTTTAGGTTTCCTTCGCTTACCACCAGGATTACCAGATTGTCCAGGTTTAAA
>JBKSNB010000115.1:0-1877 GCA_046882025.1 Alphaproteobacteria bacterium
GCAAATTAAAGCAACACAAAAATGAAATAAAAAAAAAAATCTGGCGGAGATGGAGGGATTTGAACCCCCGATACAGTTGCCTGTATACACGATTTCGAGTCGCGCGCATTCAACCGCTCTGCCATATCTCCGTTGGAAAGCATTATATTCATCACATGTTTTTTTGCAAGTGTAAACTTTTTTGATGACAAAGTTTTTATTTTTGTGATAGCATTACATTGAATCCAATGGGAGTTGGGTTCGGGGACTTAGAACATCCCACATGTATACGGCAATGGTGTCGTCATTCCATGGTGCGTTATTTGCACCAATACCCTGACTGTTAAATTGGTCGGGGTGCCACTGGATTGCTTCGCATCCGCTCGCAATGACAAAGGAGAAATGCGAGCGGTGTTATAGAATAAAACCGCCGAATATGGCGGTTAATTTTTTTGTTTTATAGCTGATGGTTTTATGATACAATTCTTATGTAGAGTGTAATGGAATTTCAGCGAGAAAACCAAATTCCAAAGCTTTTTGTTTATGTGCAAGAAAAGGGAGGCATTTTATGCGTTTGAATTTTATTTTACCGCTGATGCTGTGTGCAGGGGTGGCAAATGCCGCCACTGATTTATCGGCGGCGATTGAAAATGTTCGCACTGCATGTGGGGGCATTAGTAATGAATTATCCGATATGAAGACAAAGGCGGGCATAAATACCGCGGTAACGGGTGTTGGAACCGTTGCGGGTGGTGTTGCATTGGGCACAGGTATCGCCAAGGCGAATGTAGATAAAGATATAGTTTCACTGGAACAAGAATTGGCTAATTTGGAAAAATTACAAGGCGGTAAATTTGACTTATTAAACATATCTGATGAAAACGCACAGTCAATAAATTTAGAAATTCAAAATTACGCACAATCAATTGCCGCAAAACAGGCTGAGATTAATGAATTAGAACAAAAATCAAAAACACTGGGGAATGTTCGTACTGGCACGATGGCGGGGGCGGCGGCAACGAATATTGCGGGCGCGGTGATTGCCGGAACGAACAGGGTTCGTGGTGACCTGAAATCGCAAATTGATGAATGTATCGCGGCAACCAAAACATTATCAAATGTAAAAATGCAGGCGCATATGGATGGAATGGCGGACGAATTTGCGCTTGCCCGTGCGGATAAAATTGTATCGGCATGTTCAGAGTGGGAATATGTTGATTTGTCAAAGATAGATAACCGTGCCAAGGGTGCGTTGGCATCCAGTGCGATTGGGGCAACAACTGGTATTGTTGGAACAATAACGTCGGCATCTGCGAATAGTCAGGGTGTACGTGATGGTGATGCGACAAAAGAAAAGAATTTGAATACCGCATCAAATGTATTGGCGGGAACGACGACGGTTGCGTCGGGTGCGGCAACGATATTCAATGCAACACAAATAAGTGCAATTAAACGTGCGGCATCTGTTGCCGATGAATGCGAGGGGGCGCTGAAATAAAATGAGAAAGAATTCGATATTTACAATTTTGGCGGTAATTTTACCATTAACCGTTGCAAATGCAGATGAAATAACAAATTTGACATTGGATACACCAGTAAATTGGTCTGTAGCGGCATTTAATCGTTCAATCGGTCAATATTGTTGGGGTGGAGGATATAGGAATGTCAGTAATGAAATAATAGGGGAATTTAACGGTTACCGGGATGTGAATGCTGATGATTTAAGTGATGAATGTTATTTGTTTGTGATGAATTATGCAACGAAATTTGGGAAAAATTCGGCAATGTCTTTGCGTGATGTAATCGATATGTGTATGTCAACAATAAATTCTGGGACATTGTGTGCCAATATTGCCAAAAGTTTGGTTTTCTATTCTTTGGGACATGCAGGGGCTATT
>JBKSNB010000116.1:0-5028 GCA_046882025.1 Alphaproteobacteria bacterium
GTCTTTACTATTAATATACCTTATGAATTGGGTGATGATTTACTGTTGGGGGATATTTACATATCGTTGGATACTGTCATGCGTGAGGCGGCAGATGCCGATATATCTGTGTCGGAACATACTGCGCATATGGTTGTTCACGGGGTATTGCATTTGCTGGGGTATGATCATTTAAATAATCGTCAGGCACGTGTTATGGAAGGTAAAGAGGTAAAAATATTAAAAATATTGGGAATTAAAAATCCGTATAAGGATGAAAATACGGTTAAACATAGTAATAGTATATTCAAATATATTATTAGTGGTGTGTGTGGAATTTGTGCTGCGTTGGGTTTTGCGCCATTTAATTTATGGTGGTTATCTGTTGTTGCAATTGGCGTTATGTATTATATTGCAACACGTGAATATAAAAGTGTTCTATACGCATGGTTTCTGGCATTGCCGTTTGGCGCGTGTTATGCAATTGCAATGTTTTGGTGGGTGTTAAATTCTATATATGTTATTCCGGAATTGACACAACAATTTGCAGTATGGACGGTTCCTGGTGTAATCGGAATCGGTTTGTTTGGCGCGATGTTTTTTACGATTCCATTTGTTGTTGTGTCCGCTATACGCATGAAATCCGGGGTAAAACCGATTTTGTTTGCTGCGTCATGGATGCTGGCCCTGTGGTTGCGCGAATGGATTTTTACTGGTTTTCCGTGGAACCCGTTTGCAAATGTTTTTATTGATATACTGCCTGTGGCAAATTCAATGGCATTGTGGGGTGCTGTTGGACTCTCGTTTGTTGCAATTGGTTTAATTGCATCGTTGGTTGGTGTTTTGCGTAACAGAAAATGTGGTTTTTGTTGGATTACATTTTTGTCTTTCGTTGCATTAATGGGAATAGGGGCAATCGCAGGTTCGTCAAATATGTTATATGCGGAATATGGCGCAGATGCCCCAATGCCAATTATTAGAATTGTTCAACCGGCAACAGATCAGGATGAAAAAACACCGTTCGCGGTTTTTGACCGTATGACACGCGCAAAAAATCGTATGAACGATTTGGTTCAAATGGCGTCTGAAAATGTTCCGGATATAGTGGTATATCCTGAAACAACATATCCATTTTTTGTTCGTCCCCAGGATAAAATACCAATGGCGAGTGCGTTGAAAACCAATGTAGTTGCTGGTGCAAATAGTGTGTCGGACGGGAAAGTATACAATTCTATGATTGTGGCTAACACATCTGGCGATATAACAAACATATATTCTAAATCGCATTTGGTGCCGTTTGGTGAATATAGTCCACTTGGGTTTATGCCATCGCCATCTGATTTGACGGCGGGGCAGGGGCCTGAACTTATATCTATATATTATGGTGATGATCAGGAATTTTTATTTGCACCGGCGGTTTGTTATGAGGTTATATTTTCAAATTCCTTGGTTGGACGTGATGACTTGGATGCCATTGTAAATATAACAAACGATAATTGGTTTGGAAATACCCCAGGGGTATATCAACATTTGGACATGGTTCGTCGTTATGCAATCGAATCGGGGTTGCCGATTGTGCGTGCAAATTATTCGGGTATCAGTGCGTTTGTATTGTCGGATGGTTCGGTCATATCGTCGTTGCCGGTGGGGTTGAGGGGAACACTCGATGGGTTTGTATGGGGGGCGCATTTGACACCATATCGGTATATTGGTCTGAATGGTTGGGTAATAATCATTTTGCTGTTTTCGATATTAATGGTTGGCTTTTCTGGTGGTGTCAGGGATGAATAATATGTAAATCTTGACTTTTGATTGGTAAAAGATTAGTATTTTAATCACGATGATGTTTGTTGATTTTATTTTTACAACCACTACAACCCCTTTGGGGGTGTAATTTCTATTTGCACATATTTCGTGCGCGCATTATAATCAATCCAGTTAAAACAATAATTAAAATAAAAAGGTATTTATTATGTCTTATCCAATTGAAACGATTCGTCATTCATTGGCACATGTTATGGCGGCAGCAGTTAAAAAATTATATCCAGATGTTAAATTTGCGGGTGGACCGGCAATTGAAAATGGGTTCTATTACGATTTTGATACAGAACACAGATTTTCCGAAGAAGATTTTGCTGCAATTGAAAAAGAGATGAAATCACTGATTAAATCAGACGGTCGGTTTGACCAAAAAATAGTATCACTGGATGAAGCCAAACAGATATTTGCAGATCAGCCATATAAAATGGAATGGCTGTCTGAATATGATGCAAATGGTGAAAAATTGTCTGTGTATACTTTCCGTGATTTTGTTGATTTGTGCCGTGGACCACACGTTGCATCATCCAAAGATTTACCCAAGGATGGATTTAAAATTAAGTCTGTGGCGGGTGCATATTGGAAGGGTGATTCAAAAAATAAAATGCTGCAACGTATTTATGTTGATGCGTTTGCGTCGGCTGAAGAATTAGAACAATACTTGAAAATGGTTGAAGAAGCGGCGGCACGCGATAACCGTAAACTGGGCAAGGATATGGATTTGTTCCATTTTGAACCTGACTATGCGCCGGGGGCTGTGTTTTGGCACGACAAGGGATACAGAATGTATCGCAAATTGATTGAATATATTCGCATGCGTCAAGAAAAAGCCGGATATCAGGAAATATCAACACCATCTGTGATGGATAGATGCCTGTGGGAACGCAGTGGTCACTGGGCAAAATACGGTGCACATAATTATTCCGGTAAAACCCAGGATGGCAAGGTGTTTTGTGTAAAACCTATGTCATGTCCGGGCGGAATGTTGGTGTTTGGTCAGGGTATTAAATCATATAAAGATTTGCCATTATATTTGGCTGAATTTGGTAAAGTCAATCGTTATGAGGCGGCTGGGGCTCTGGCGGGATTGATGCGCGTTCGCGAATTTACCCAGGATGATGCACATATTTTCTGCACCGAAGAACAATTAGAGGCAGAAGTTGTAAAAATCTTGCGTTTCATCAAGGATGTTTATGGCAAGTTCGGATTTGATAAAATTTCTATGAAATTGGCAACACGTCCATTGTCTGAATTCCGTATCGGTTCGGATGAGGTGTGGGACAAGGCAGAAGGCGCGTTAAAGCATGCATTGGATGCGAATGGTATTGAATATGAAATTGCTGAAAATGATGCTGCGTTCTATGGACCAAAGATTGATAACTATTTGCGTGATTCCATGGGTCGTGTGTGGCAGTGTGGAACTGTTCAGTTGGATATGAATTTGCCAGAACGTTTTGATTTGTCGTATATTGGTGAAGATGGTGAAAAGCATCGTCCAATTATGTTGCATCGTGCAATGTTGGGATCAATTGAACGCTTTATGGGTGTTTTGTTGGAATCAACGGGTGGAAATTTACCACTGTGGTTGTCGCCAGAGCCGGTTGTTGTTGCACCTGTGTCTGAAAAATTCCGCGACTATGCAAATGATGTCGTTGCCAAATTGCGCGGTGTGGGTGTAAATTCGCGTGCAGATTTACGCGATGAAAAAGTGAATTACAAGATTCGTGAATTGTCACTGGCAAAAACACCGATTATTGCGGTTGTTGGTGATAAAGAAATGAATGACAAAACGGTGACGTTGCGTTATCTGGGCAAAGACGGTCAGGAAACAGTTGCGCTGGATAAATTTGTTGCCCAAATGGCAGAATCTATAAAAATGCCAGAATAAAGAAAGGAGAAAGCACATGAAAAAAATAGTATCTGTATTAATGTTGGTGGTGGTTGCGGTTGCACTTGCCGCGTGTTCGTGCAATTGTGGCAATGAACCAATTGTGCAGGAAAATCAGAAACTGATTGTTCCGCCAAATTTTGGAAATATGCCAAAATAATTTTCTGTTAGGGTTTGTTTTAGACATATTTTTGTGATATAATATTGCCTGAGACAAACCAATCTAACAGGGAGATTTTATCATGGAAGAGGAAAATTTAGATTTATTGGATTTAGATGATGCGGCATCAGATAATTTGCCTGAGGCGGCACCACTGGTCGCACCACGTCCAAAGAAACCATGGTTGTTAATGGTTGTTGGGTTGGCTGTGATTGTGTTGGCGACATTTATAATTGTTCATACAATCAGTTCTGAAAATTCGTCGTCTGTGGATATAGATTTAGATGCGCCGGCAATTGTTGTTGATGGTGATGTTGCGGATATAAAACCAATGCCCAAGGATGAAGTGGTTGCACCAATGCCGTTACCACAACCTGCGGCGAAGCCAGTGGCAAAGCCTGTACCGACCCCAGTGGTTAAGCCAGATGCAAATGCAAGTGCACCTGTGCGTGTTGTTGAAGATAGAAAGGCAGTAACGTTTAATCCGGATAAAAAGCCGGCGGCAAAGCCTGCAGTAAAACCTGCACAGAGCAAACCTGCCGCAAAGCCAGTGGCAAAGGTTTCATCTAATTCATGGTATGTTCAGTTAGGATCGTATAGTTCACGTACGTTGGCGGAAAGTGGCGAACGTCAATTGCGCAGCGCACATCCTGCATTATTCGAAGGTCAACAGACCGTAATTTTGGCGGCGGTTCTGAAAAATGGAACAACAACATATCGTTTGCGCGTTGTATTTAATAATCAGAATGATGCAAATGGTTTTTGTCGTAATGCAAAATCTGATGGATTAGATTGTTATGTTGCAAAATAACAAAAGGGGATAAAAATGAGATTAGGTTGGGCGGAAATACTGGTCATAATTTTATTGGTCATAATATTGTTTGGTCATAACAAGATTCCAGGCATGATGAAAAATTTGGCTGATGGAATAAAGATATTTAAAAAGGAAGTTGCGTCAAAGCCGGCAGATAAAAAAACTTCGGCAAAGAAATCAACGCCTAAGAAAAAAAGTCCTGCTAAAAAATAATGTATAAAAAACACCCACCATTTTGGTGGGTGTTTTTTTGTTTGTAATATATTTCTTTGTTTGATATAATAATGATGTTCACATGATTTATGTGAATGAGGTGTAGAAACCTGAACCAGAGCGTCAGAAATAAAAGTGGGCGCGGTCGCGTCTTTT
>JBKSNB010000117.1:0-1986 GCA_046882025.1 Alphaproteobacteria bacterium
TACGTAACATTGATTTTAAGAACAATAAAAAATTCCGTTCTCGTCAATTACGTAGCGAAATTTTATCACGCGAACATGCATGGTGGCGTTTTATGACACAATTTGATGTCTATGACGAAGACCGTATTCAATACGATCAACAATTGTTACACCAATTTTATATGCAAAACGGATATGTTGATTTTAATGTGACCAAGGCCCAGGGTACATTTACACCTGATCGTCAGTATTATTCCGTTGTATTTCATGTCAAAGAAGGCGAAAAATACAATTTTGGAACAATAAAAATTGAAAACCCGTTCAAGGACGTTCCTGATAGTGCACTGGATAAAGTGTTAAAGGTAAGACAAGGTGACGTTTATAATGTCGATTTGGTTGAAGAAACAATTTCTGCGTTACGCGGCGCGGTTGCAGATTATGGTTATGCGTTTATCAATGTTGAACCAATCCCCAAGAAAAACTATACTGACAAAACAGTTGATTTAACATTCAAAATTGAAAAAACAAATCGTGTTTATTTGAATTCAATAAATATTCTGGGGAACGTCAGAACATTTGATAGCGTTATTGAACAATCATTACCAATGCGTGCAGGCGATCCGTTCTCATTACAAACAATTGAAGAAGGTCGGCAGAATTTGATGCACACACGTTTCTTTAAAAGTGTTGAAATGGTTCCGACGCGTTTACCTGATGCGAATTTGATGAATTTGGATGTCAAGGTTGAAGAACAACCGACCGGTGAATTGTCCGGTGGGCTGGGGTGGTCAAACATAAATGGATTTATGGTCGATGCCGGTATCACAGAAAATAATTTTATGGGTCGTGGTCAAATTGCCCAGGTTCGTGCATCGATTGCCCAATATCAACGTCAGGCATTGGTCAGTTTTACAGAACCTTATATGTTTGGTCGCCAATTGTCTGGGGGATTTGATGTGTCGTATACAACATATAAATATTCCAACCGTGGCGGTTTTGGATATGATCGTGATTCATTCAGTGTGGCAGGCCGTTTAGGTTGGCGCTTAACCGACCATTGGTCCCAGGTTATGCGTGTATCTGCGTCATTCGATGATAACTATGATTTGCAGATTGGCGGTTGGCGCAAGGCACAGTTATACACCGTTGGAACAAATTTACGCTATTACAACCTGGACACTAATTTTGAACAAAACACACATACCGGCGTGGTTGGCAATTTGGGAATTGCATATACTGGATTCGGTGGCACAGAAACATATTTCCGTTATTCAGCGGATATCACGGGTATGGTAAAGTTCTTTGATGGCCGTTGGCAGTTACGTTCATCGCTTGATTTTGGTTACCTGCAACCGATTGGTGACAATTATATTTCACGTGTGTATCGTTATTTCCTGGGTGGTGAATCATTGCGTGGCTTTGATGTCGCAGGTGTCGGGTCACGTAATTGGTATAACCGCAATTATTCGTTGGGTGGTTTGTGGAAAATAAACGGTTCAACCCAGTTGAATTTCCCAATATTTATACCTGATGAATACCAGGTTAAGGGTTTTGTTTTTGCAGATTATGGTATTTTGGGTAAACCGCCAGCGGCAGAAGAAACATTTTATGGTCAACCAAATTTGATTGACGATGACGTTCGCACATCTGTTGGTGTCGGTGTATTCTGGAACACACCGATGGGTCCAATGAATTTCTCGTGGGGATGGCCATTAAAAATCAAAGATTATGACCAAGAACAACGATTCTTGCTGTCATTTGAAACGCAGTTTTAAATATGGCTTGACCAGTGTATAAAAAACTTCGTATAATCTGGGTAAAACAAGGGGGAAATGTTATGAAGAAAATTATTCTTGGGTTGTTTATAGCATTGGCTTTGGCGGGTTGTGGCCAGGTTTATGACCGCGAACCAGTTGGTGTTGGATATGATACAAACGAATTAAAACTTAGTCCATGCGCCTGTATGATGGTGTTTCAGGCATAGTTCGTTTTATACACGCAACATGG
>JBKSNB010000118.1:0-2703 GCA_046882025.1 Alphaproteobacteria bacterium
TCAAAAGTATTTGGACAATGGTACAGGTGAGTTTATTAAATCTGACGAATATAGACAAATTGTTAAACAATATAATAAGAAATACGATGAGGTAGTACAGAAAGCTATTCCAACACAATGGCAAATAGGCCAAGAATTTCAATTGAAAAATCTGGCCAATGTCGTAGATGAACGAGTAGCAGCTTTTGATGATCTTATGGCAAGCAATCCAACAATAAGCGCAAAATTGCAACCTAATAATTGGCGTAAATTAACAGATCAAGAAAAAACTGCAGTCGTACAAGAAATTGCAGATGAATATGCAACCAAACTAGGAACACCTAAAGTGAAAATTATAGTTAAAAAAGACGAACGTGGTTTGGGTGGATTTTATACTCCGGGAACAAATGAAATAACACTCAATTCAAGATATTTGGATGATGCATCGTTAAGGGATGTGTTGCCCCATGAATATGGTCATTTGGTGGATGATTTAGATCCAAATGCTGGTGCATTAGGTTCGCAATACTCTTATTATGGTGACAAAATATACAGCAGTCAGAATAGCAAAGGGTATAGGATAGCCTTAACAGAACAAAGTTCCTACGCCATTGGTAATACAACTGGAAGAACAGCAGAAAAAACATTAGACGAAGCAGCCGCAGCCGGATTAGGTACAGTCGGTGGCGCAACCATTGAAATTGGAATTATGGATCAACTAACAAACAAATAAAAGGAAAGCAAATGATCAAGAAAGACAAATCGGTATATTTGGATTATATCACAGATATAGGGAAAAAAGTAAATGCACTTTGTGCAAAAGTTGCGCCAGGTGCAGTATCAAAAGACATAGAAAAACTGCGTGTTAAAATAGCAGCTAAAACAACTTTGTTAACACAAAAGGCAAACTCAGACAAACTGATTCCAAATGCCGACTGGGTTAACTTCAAACAAGAAATAGATTCTTTGTATCAAGAATTAGCGGACAAAGTTAACCGATGCGCAGCTTGCGCACCACAAATGAACAATTCAATTGTGCGTTAAAAAATAACGCAAAAAAGGACCGGTAAAAACCGGTCTTTTTAATTCTGTATCCCCGATATACCTTTGCCACATAGTTCGGCATAGATTGGTCTCTCTAACCCGTACGCCTTAATCAATGCGCTGGGCTTTTGATTGCACCACAGTTCATGATATGAAACAACCCCGTTCTTTATCGTTTTAATCAGACCACTGGACAGTTTTGAACGTCCTATGCACGGAAGACAGGTAGACAAAACATTCATCGTTGTCGGCCAAATTTTCGCATGCTAAGACACGTGCATAAACATTAAGGGTCAAATCGGCCTTTGACGGATCCTTGGTCCATGGACTGCCACCACCAATTGGACAAGCGGTGGAATAAAAATCGCATGCCAACTTGCGCCCGGTTACACCACAATCTGCAATGGAACTGTGATAAGTATACCGACCAGTACCATTTATAATGATCTGCACTGGCTTTTCCCCTAGGACAGAAATCACAAAATCTGTCAGGTTTTCATCGTGTAACATCGGTATAGCCACAATGGCGGTTTCAATCTGGTCATCATTCAGTGTGATTTGTGTCTTGATATCCAAACCCAGATTGTTCGATTGGCGTGCTTTGGCATACAGAGCATCATTCAGTTTTCGGGCCAAGAACAATTCCCTGTTTATCTTACCTTCACCTTGGCACGCATAACCAACAAATACACCTTGGTCACCCCAGCCATCGGCACTGACACCTTGGGCAATATCTGCTGACTGAACGCCAATCATGTTGATAACTTTAAGTTTATCAGGCTCAATCGCATACCGCGCCAATCATTGATAGTGTTTTTTGATTTATTTACGCGTGTTTTAACTTCCTGTCTTATGGGACAAGATGTTTTTGGTATCTGGTATAAACAGCATTTTATATATGAAAAAGCGCGGTAATTTACAACACCACCAAAAAATACCGGTTAAATATGACCGGTTTTTTGTTTCTCTAAGAATGCCGTATTTCAGCCACTATTATGGCATAATTTTGCTGGTGAATATCTTGTATGTAGATATTGCCAGCCAAAATACAGGCTTTTTCAGAAAATACATACAATGCCACTTTTTCAACTGGAGATTTGTAATATGCTTTTTTTTGCTTCGTGATTTATGGTATAATGCAACAAAGGCTTAAATGGATGTTATGACAGAAGATAAGTATGTAGATTTTTTTCTTGGCGGAAATTTTGGCAACAACCCTGTTGCCTTGGAAGTACCAATTAATGGTGATAAGTCCGGATTAACGAATTTTTTGCGCGAACATGGTGTTGAAGCTGGTTATGATCCACAACAAATTATGGTATCAACCGATAGTATTATTACGCCAGTTATTGCACCTGAAAATATAAAGCCGTTGTATAGAACCTTAGAATTATTAATTCAAGAATTTAACATCACAAACCCAAATTCACATATTAGTTTGGGATATCCACATATCATAGATACAGAAAACATTATTCCATCAAAATTACCAGGTTTATCAGACGAAAACTGGGCAGAAAGAATTGATTATGTGGATAAAATGTTAAAGGAAATATCCGAGCAAGAAAAACATAATTTAATTATGGATGATTGGCAAGTTAAATGGGCTTGGCAATTTGCTGAGGAAATGCAAAAATTACAAAACGAAGCAAAATTGCCACGTGATACTTTATTTGGTGG
>JBKSNB010000119.1:0-28498 GCA_046882025.1 Alphaproteobacteria bacterium
TAATGCGGATATTATGTTGTGTGGCGGCACCGAAGGTGCGGTTACGCCGGTTGGCCTGGCGGGGTTTGCGGCAATGCGTGCATTATCAACACGTAACGATGAGGCGCAATCTGCATCGCGTCCATGGGACAAAAGCCGTGATGGTTTCGTTTTATCCGAAGGTGCCGGAATGTTGGTTTTGGAAGATTATGATCATGCGGTTGCGCGTGGCGCCAAAATTTATGCTGAGGTTGCAGGTTATGGTCTGTCCGCAGATGCGTATCATATAACTGCGCCGGCGCCAAATGGTGTTGGTGGTGCGCGTGCAAT
Organism: Alphaproteobacteria bacterium; assembly: GCA_046882025.1. Taxonomy (GTDB): domain Bacteria; phylum Pseudomonadota; class Alphaproteobacteria; order Rs-D84; family Rs-D84; genus Enterousia. Next base: position 310 of record JBKSNB010000119.1, read on the forward strand.
GAAAATTGCGTTACAGGATGCGGGGGTAAAACCATCTGATGTTGATTATATCAATGCGCATGGAACATCCACAGGACTGGGGGATGTTGGCGAAATGATTGCGGTGCGTGAAATGTTTGGGGGCGGCAATACATGTATGTCATCAACAAAATCTATGACAGGACATTTGTTGGGGGCCGCCGGCGCGATAGAGGCGATATTTAGTATCCTGGCGATACGCGATAATATTGTTCCGCCAACAATTAATTTGGAAGATCCAATTGACGAGGTTGGTGGTTTCGATCTGGTTCCGAACAAGGCCAAAAAACGCAAAGTTGATGTCGTGCTTAGCAATTCGTTTGGATTTGGTGGCACAAACGCATCAATTGTATTTAAACGTGTACGTGTAAAATAAAGGAAATAAAAATGGCGACAAATTCTGTGTATGAATCATTAATGAAACAAGCAAAAGATCCAAAGAATCATGTTTTAAAATCTGTATATTTGAAACATGATGCCCCGGGGGGATTTAGAAAGGATTTGGTTAAATATAGTTTAGCAGATTCAAATGGCATGTTGATTCTTTCTGTAATAGGTATGGATGGGGAAAATGGTCTTAACCCTAAACAAGAATGGGAGGAATTTGGGGGTGTTTTTGTCGGCAACAAAAAAATAGAACTGGAAAGGGGGCAGTATTTTGATTTGTTTGGGCAATTGGGATATCGGTTCGTACTGCCTAATATATTGGCTAAGCGGAACCAGAATGCTTAATGTGTGGCATTGTCCTAGTAAAGTAAATATTTGCTATATAGGGAGTGTGTACAAATGAATAAATTGGATGCATTTAAGTTGGGTGTTGAAAATTTAAAAACACTGGATTGTGACAGTAAAAAAGCCGCAACTTATATGTCTGATCCAAATAATTGGGTGCTTGTTCATACCACCCGTTATATGCCACGTAAAAACGAAAATGGGCAAAGATATATACCAACAACGGCGATGGTTAGTGATTTTAAAGTTCCTCGCTCGACTGTGCATTTTACAATTAATCAGATTGTTCATTCGCATTTCGCTGGGAATTGGGATGATGCGCCGCTTGTGGTTTTGATACCATACAACGATGCGGTTAAACAGAATCAAAAACCAGAAGAGTTGGCAAGCGAGGATACTTATTTTTCGCCCGACCCAAATACTGGATTTGTGTTGCCAAAATCTGCACGTATTGTGCAACCAGCAAAAGATATTCCAGATGGACAGTTGTTTATTATTGATGGTAATGTGACTAAATATAAAAACGATAATTTTTCAGAAGCGGAAATAAAGACGATGTTATCCTTGGTTTATGATGATGCGCGTAATAAATATTTGCAATGGGAATCAGGGGATATAAATGAAAATGATTTAAATATATCAATGGGTAAATGGGATGCACGAACAAAGAAAGTGTATGAAACAGCAAAAGATAAAAAAGCGTTTTTGCGTGGTATGTTTGAAGAATCGCGTTATGAATTTTTATCTAAATTTATGCGTGATATTGCTGTGTACCAAACAATGCAAGATATGGGTTATACAAAAATAAATGGTCGCGAAGATTTATCAACGCGTGCTGTTGCAGAGGCGGCATTTAAAATGGGAATATTGGGTAATTCTGGGGACAAGGGGCATAGCAATTCCCTATATGCGGGTGTTGAAGAAGTATATGTTTCTATCGCGCATTTGTTAGATGAATTAGATGCCGCTAAAAATGTTGATGAAGTGTATACCACTTGTGCAGATAGAATAAGAAATTCTGATTGTAGAGAGGTTATACGTGCGATAGCGTATGATGACGTAATAAATATTGATATGCTTTGCAGTCGGGCGTTTGATGACCAAATTGATTATATCAAAGAACTTTTGGAAAATGATTTGAAACCCGATCAACGCAGATGGATCGAAAATTATATTAAGGCAAAATCTATTGCTGATGTTGATAAAAATTTAGACATAACCATAAAACGCTGGTCGGAAAAACAGCAGGTGCGCTTCGAGCAAACTAAAATTATGTTGAAATCTATGCCGGAATATTCAGATTTAATTGTTAAGTTAAAACAGTTGGTGGTGACAGAGCAGGCGCGTCGTGCAAATCGTGATACTGGGCGTAACTATTAAAAAATATTTGTTTTTTGAAATTGTGTTGATAAAATAGGGCGGTAAATCGGAGCATAGCTCAGTCTGGTAGAGCGCTACGTTCGGGACGTAGAGGTCGCAGGTTCGAATCCTGTTGCTCCGACCATAAAAATTAAACCGGCATTTATGTCGGTTTTATTTTTTATGTTTGGTGTGACGCTATGATTTGGTACATTTGTGTTGTGCAACAACGCAAGGTTCGACAATGAGTAAGCGAAAATAAACGTAAGTTTGTTTGAGAGCTAACGAATGCCCCGCAGGCACAATGGAGTGCCGAGGGAATCTGTTGCTCCGACCATCTGTCTTCGCTACGTCGCGATTTCTAAAATTAAACCGGCATTTATGTCGGTTTTATTTTTTACGTTTTGGGTGGTATGTGATATAATGATTGCCAAAGGGGGGAATTCATCATGATAAACAAACATAAAGATTTTTTGCAAATGGCGGTGGATGAAAGTGCAAAATCTGTGGCGCGTGGTTCATCACCGTTTGGTGCGGTTATTGTTAAGGATGGTGTTGTAATTGCGCGTGCGCATAATACGGTTGTGCCATCAAGTGATCCAACCGCACATGCAGAGGTAAATGCGATACGGCGCGCGTGTAAAAAGTTAGGAACCTTTGATTTATCGGGTTGTGTTTTATATACATCGTGTGAACCATGCCCAATGTGTAATGCGGCAATTAAATGGTCAAACATTAAAAAAGTTTTCTTTGCCGCCGATCAATATGATGCAGATAAAATTGGCTTTCGTGATGCACGAATGTTTAATGGTAAATGCCCTTTAAAAATGACGCATATTGAAATGCCATCTGCGGTTGATGTAATGCAAAAGTGGTATAAATCAAAGAATAAAAAAAGATATTAAAAAAACGCCGTTATGGCGTTTTTTTATTTTGTATGTTCGTTTTATTTTATGCGACCACGACCAGATATTAATGCGGTCATTTGTTGTGTATTAATGATTTTTTCAAATATAGCAATTGGAATTGATATTGTTTTTACTGCGGAATCTTCATCGTGAAAAATGCGATACAAATATCCGAATTTAGAAATTTGTTGTAATATTTTGGATATGGTGTATTTATCAACTTCTGGTTTTAATGACAAAGGGTGTTCAATATAACATGGTTTTGTATATTCCAGGTGCAATGTGTCTGCTAAATTGCATAGTCTTGATGTGTTCCATTCGTATTGTTGTGCATCATCTGTTGGAGCATAGTCAAGTTCGCAATTCATTAAATCATTCGCGTAATTTGTGTACCACCTTTGCATATCGTCCAGATATTCCAGATTTGTTTCGTAATTTCCCAACATAACAAAATCTGTTTTCATGGATCGTGGGCGGTCGTCACTATTAAATGCTCGCAAGCCTGCAAGTGTGCCATCAGGAATTTCTAAATTTATAGATGGAGAGTTTTCAATATGAACAGGTTCCAGATTTATTGCCAAAGGATATGGAATTTTTATATCTGTCGGTTCAGAAATAAGCACATTTGTATATCGGGTTAAAGTTTGATAAGTTAAAATATTTTTATCCTGGGTTAAAAATAGACAGTGTGAAAACCTTAGTCTTTCGCGTGCGTATTTTGATCTTTCGTGTGATGGATAATCTATGTTTTTACGAATTGCTTCTATGATATTTCCATTAAGTGTTATTGTGTGTGACATACTGAATACCTTTGTTTACTTGATCTTATAGTGTGATGACAAAATTAATGCAGTTACACGTTTGTCATTTAATGTTTTTTCAAATATGGCGATTGGTTGTTCTATGATTCTATCGTCATAGGTATATTCATCAAATTTTGTTGAATATATATAGCCGAATTTAGAAATTTGTTGTAAAATTTTATCTGCTGTATCTTTTTTGTGTTTTGCGTTTACAGATAGTCGGTGCATAAATGGGTTCCATGATGCATAATCTGGCTGGAATATGTTTGCTAATTCAAGCAAATTATCCTGGTCCCATTCATATTTGAATGCGTTTTCTACGGTATCATATTCTATTTTAGTGTAAATTAACTGATCTAATCTGGATGTATAGTAACGCATATTATCAAAATATTCTAAATTAGTTTTATTATCGCCCAGTTTAACAACGTTTGTTTGTAAATCAGATGTTTTAATATACTTTGGACGGTTCGCATCATTGTGCGTCTGCAGTGTTGCAAGTGTGCAATCTGGAATTTCCAAAGTTATCGTTTCGGATGTTATTCTGTGTATGGGTTCCATGTTGATTGCCAATGGATATGGAATATTCGTTTTTACTGGGTCAATAATACGAACAATTTTATTCTGGGTGGTGGTTTGATAGTTTAGGCCGTATGAATCCTGGGTTAAGAATAAACAATGTGAAAAACGTAATCTTTCACGATCATCTTTTCGTTTTTCGTGTGATGGAAAATTTATGTTTGGACGAATGTTTTTTATAATATCGCCGTTGAGTGTAATTACCTGTGACATATACATATCCTTGTGTTGTGCACTCTCTGCTCGCGCCGGATAGTATATTATAATTTGATTTGTTTGCAATCATAAAATTTATTTGTAATAATGTCCCGCATGTCCCGCAGATTGAAATCTTGGTTAAGAAAGTATCGTGTTGGTATTGCGCTGTTGTGTGCGATATTGTTGGTGTTTGTCTTGTGGGGAATGTTTTCAGGAACTAATAGATCACAGCATTTGGTAACGTTTAATGTTGCACCAGGAACGTCGGTTTCTGCAGTTGCGAACAGTTTGAAAAAGCAGGGAATCATAGATTCTGTGTCGTCGTTTAAGATGGCGGTTCAGGCAAATGGTGGTCGTGTTCAAACGGGTGTTTATGATATCCCCCGTGGGGCGAGTGCATGGCGAATCGCGACAATGTTTGCAAATGGTGATGTTGCAAAAACTGTAATTGTTATTCCCGAAGGTTTAACAATAAAACAAATAAAACAATTATTATCCGATTCGGCAGAATTAAATGGTTCGGTGAATTGTGATGCAGGAAATAATGCGCCGGTATGCAATTTGCATGATGGTGATGTTTTTCCGGATACGTATCATGTTGCACGTGGAACATCACGTTTGGCAGTACTTGATTTAGCACGAAAAAAAATGATAGATGTTCATAATAAATTTGAAAAAACGAATCGTGGTTTGCCATCGCCGCTAAAAAATTGGAATGATGTTTTAGTACTGGCGTCAATTGTGCAAAAAGAAACCCCACGTGTTAAAGAAATGCCTATCGTTGCGAGTGTATATCTGAATCGTCTGCGTTCGGGTATGCGCCTGCAGGCGGATCCAACGGTTGTGTATGCGCTGACAAATGGATTGGGGGATATGCAGGGCGCACCATTGCTGACAGGGCATTTGAAAATAGACAGTCCATATAACACGTATCGTAATTCAGGTTTGCCGCCGGCACCGATTGCAAATGTTGGTCGTGATGCAATATATGCGGTGTTGAATCCTGCAAATACGAAGTTTTTATTTTTTGTTGCTGATGGTCGTGGAGGGCATAAATTTTCTAAAACATATGAAGAGCATGTTAAGAATCATGATGCATGGCGCAAGATAAAAAAATCGCGCAACTGAAACGCGCGTATTATATCATAAATTTAGTGCATATTCAAATCGTGTGGAAAAATTTTTTAATTAATTTGACAATAGGTTTGTATTCATACTATAATAGTTGCATCAAGATTTCATCTTGAAATACTTTAACTTTAAAGAAAGGAAGAGAAATGAAAAAAATTGCTTTAACATCTTTATTGGCTATGTTTGCGGTTTCTGCTGCAAACGCTGAAACAAATTATTTTGTTGGTGGTAGTTTTGGTCTTGGTACAGACAACGATCACGAATCTACGTTTTCTATCGCACCTGAATTTGGTTGGAAATATAACGCTGATTGGGATTTTGGTGTGTCCGCTGGTTTTTATCATGAACACGATTCAGATTGGATTGATGAAGATGTGTATTCTTATGGCGCGAATGTTTTTGCACGTTATAACGTTGCAGAATTTGGTGGTGTTAAGTTGTTATTAAAGGGTTCTATTGGTGCAGAATTCTGGAATTATGATAATGTGACAGATTCTTTCACCGGTGTTGAAATCATTCCTATGATAACATATGATATTTCTGAATCATTCACTTTGTATGCTCAATTGAATTTCTTAAAGGCGTCTTTTGGTTACTATGTTGATCATGGTATCGATGATATTGATAGAAGTTGGGAAGCGGGCATATTTGCTAATACTGGCAATGTTGCAAACACCGAAGATTTCCAAATCGGCTTTACATATAATTTCTAATAATTATAAGAATAGCAAACAGAAAAACGACCAACTGGTCGGTTTTTGTTTTAGGAATATAGGTCTTGACAGGTAAAATGCGATGCGCTACGGTCTTTTATAACAATCGGGATATTTCCGTTGTGGTTTAATAAACAGAAAGGATAAAACTATGAAAAAAATTGCTGTGACATCTGTGTTGGCTGTTTTGGCGGCAAATGGTGCAAATGCTGCAAATGTTATTGATGGAAACCCATTATACAGACCTACATTGAAACATTATGTTAGCGAAACAACATTAACAACAGGTGAAAATTCGTATGCGAATCCACGTTTGGCATATGGCTACGATTTAACCGAAAACTTTATGTATGGTTTTACGGATCGTTTTGCATTGGGTGTTGAAGGCACAATGTCTTATGATACAGATAATGCTAATGATTCTATTTTAGATCATGCGCACCAATTGTCTTTTGAAAGTGCATATGTGAATGCTTCATATCGTTTTATGGATGTGTGTGCGTTTAAGGCTGATGTTTTGGCATCTGTGGGACGCGAATTTGTAATGAATAATGGTTTGCATACAATTGCAACTGTTTGGGGCGCTGGTGTTAAGGCCGGTTTAGATTTGGGTGATTTCACAATTGCTGGAACAATCGGTGTTAATGATATAGACATGGATGTTCGTTTAGGTGGTTTGGCTGGTGGTGCAGAAATGTGGACATTGAGTGCCGAAGTAGAAGCACAATATGTTATCAATGAAGATTTCAATGTTGTCGCAGGTGCAGCATACAAATTTGACGTCAGCCACGATGGTTATTACGAAGATTTATTGCAAATGAATAATCCATTGGTGGGCAAGGCCGGTGTGAACTATAATTTTGATGAAACAAAATATATTGGTGCCTATGCGACATATGATATGAATGCAGAACATCAATCACAGGCATGGGGCGCAAGCGTTAGATTTGGAATTGATTTCTAATGTTTGGAACTGTGTTCTTATTAAAAGGTCAACGGTTTGTTGACCTTTTTTTCTTGTTGATTTTTTGAATGTCCCAGATAATCGCTATTTTTGTCAGAAAAACCTAGTTTTCCCTTGACATTTTGGGGTGGGCAGTTTATAGTATATTCGCTTTCCGTGTAATCAAGGAAAGAGAAAAACACAGAATTCTGCGCGTTTTCACAGATTTATAATCACGCAAATGCGTTGAAATAGGTCTGAAGGGGTGAATTCTGTACAACAAAAAGTAAGAAAAAACAAAGAGATTTTGAATGCCAACAGTAAATCAACTGATTCGGAAACCTCGTAAAAAAGTCGTGGTGAAAAGTACTGCGCCTGATATGATGGAAAATCCACAAAAACGTGGTGTTTGCACACGTGTGTACACAACCACACCAAAGAAACCTAACTCTGCGCAACGTAAGGTTGCCCGTGTTAAGCTGGCCAATGGTCGCGAAGTTACAGCGTATATTCCTGGCGAAGGTCACAATTTGCAGGAACACAGTGTTGTTATGATTCGTGGTGGTCGTGTAAAGGATTTGCCTGGTGTTAAATATCACATTATTCGTGGTGTTTTGGATACTAAGGGTGTTGAATCAAGAAAACAAGGTCGTTCTTTATACGGGGCGAAAACAAGTAAATAAGCATCTGGCGTTGTCCGGGTGAGTAATCCGTGTTTGCGGGTGAAGAAACAAAAAGGAAATATAAATGTCAAGACGTAAAGCTGCAACAAAGCGTGAAATATTGCCAGATTCAAAGTATAACAATCTGGTTGTTGCGAAATGTATTAATGTTGTTATGTGGGATGGAAAAAAAGAAGTTGCTGAAAATATTGTTTATGGTGCAATGAATAAATTGAAATCCATCGCCAAAGACGGTGACGAATTGACCGCATTTTTAGAGGCGGTTGATGCATTGAAACCATCAGTAGAGGTTAAAGGTCGTCGTGTCGGTGGTGCAACATATCAGGTCCCTGTTGAAGTTCGCAAAGATCGTCAGCAAACGTTGGCACTGCGCTGGTTGATTATGTTTGCGCGTAAACGTGGCGAACGTTCTATGGAAGATCGCTTGTTCGCAGAATTGCGTGATGCGTTGAATGGCACTGGTGGCGCAATCAAGAAAAAGATTGATACACATAAAATGGCAGAAGCAAATAAAGCGTTTGCTCATTTCCGTTGGTAATATAAACAAAAGAAGGAAGAAACAATGTCAGTTGGAAAAACCGCACCTTTACATATGTATCGTAATATCGGCATTATGGCCCATATTGACGCGGGTAAAACAACCACATCTGAACGTATTTTGTTCTATACAGGTAAAACATACAAAATTGGTGAAGTGCACGATGGCGCTGCAACAATGGACTGGATGGAACAGGAACAGGAACGTGGTATTACCATTACGTCGGCGGCCACAACATGCTTTTGGCGCGATCATCGTATAAATTTGATTGATACACCGGGGCACGTGGACTTTACAATGGAAGTAGAACGTTCATTGCGTGTTTTGGACGGCGCAGTTGCAGTGTTTGAATCTGTGTCGGGTGTTCAGCCACAAACCGAAACTGTTTGGCGCCAGGCAGATCGTTACAATGTTCCACGTATTTGCTTTATCAATAAAATGGATCGTGTTGGTGGAAACTTTTTCCGCTGTGTTGATATGATTCGTGAACGTTTGGGTGCAAATCCATTGGTCGTTAATTTCCCAATTGGTGCAGAGGCAGATTTCAAGGGCGTTGTTGATGTCGTTGAAATGCGCTCTATTATTTGGGAAGATGAAAATGGTTCTAATCCAATTTATAGTGAAATTCCTGCGGAATTGAAGGACAAGGCCGAAGAATTACACAACAAATTGATTGAAGAAGTTGTAACCTTGGACGATGCGATTATGGAAGCGTATATGGAAGGTCAAATTCCAGACGTTGCAACCATTAAAAAGTTAATCCGCAAGGGAACGATTAACCAGAACTTTAACCCAATTTTGTGTGGTACTGCATTTAAGAACAAAGGGGTTCAGCCATTGTTGGATGCAATTGTTGACTATTTACCAAGCCCATTGGATGTTCCTGCTATTAAGGGAACCAAAATGGACAAGGAAACTGTTGCAGAACGTCATCCAGATGCAAAAGAACCATTTAGTGCGTTGGCGTTTAAAGTTGCAAATGATCCATTTGTTGGAAATCTGATGTTTATACGTATTTATTCTGGTAAATTGGTATCAGGATCATATATATACAATTCTAACCGCGATAAACGTGAACGTGTTGGTCGTATGTTGTTGATGCATTCTAATAATCGTGAAGAAATTAAGGAAGCATCTGCGGGCGATATTGTCACCTTGGTCGGTATGAAGGAAACAATTACCGGGGATACATTGTGTGATGAATCAGATCCAATTATTTTGGAAAACATCCATATTCCAGAACCGGTTATCAGTATTGCAGTGGAACCAAAGACCAAGGCGGATATTGAAAAAATGGCATTGGGTTTGCAGGCATTGGCCAAAGAAGATCCTTCTTTCCGCGTATCTGTGGATGAAGAATCAGGCCAGACGATTTTGGCGGGTGTTGGTGAACTGCATTTGGAAATTTTGGTTGACCGTTTGTTACGTGAATTTAAGGTTGATGTTAGCGTTGGCGAACCACGTATCGCATATCGTGAAACATTCCGTAAACCGGTTACCGAAGAATATACACATAAAAAGCAATCTGGTGGTTCGGGTCAGTACGCCCAGGTGAAAATTGAATTTGAACCGTTGGAACCTGGTAAGGGCTATGAATTTGAAAACAAGATTGTTGGTGGGGCAATTCCAAAGGAATATATCCCAGGTGTAGAAAAAGGTTTGAAGATAGCACAACAGACAGGTGTTCTGATTGGCTATCCAACAGTGGATTTCAAGGCGACATTGGTAGATGGTAAGTATCACGAAGTTGACTCTAATGTATTATGCTTTGAGATTGCGGCGCGTGCATGCTTCCGTGAAGCAATGAAAAAGGCATCGCCAAAATTATTGGAACCGATTATGAAACTTTCGGTCAATACACCGGAAGAATACGTCGGGGACATTATCGGGGACTTGAACAGTCGTCGTGGACAAATTAATGGTATTGAAACCCAGTTTGGTAACCAGCTGATTTCAGCATACGTACCACTGGCGAATTTGTTCGGATATGTTAAGACCCTGCGCTCTTTGTCACAGGGGCGTGCAAATCCATATATGGAATTGTCACACTATGACGAAGTCCCACAAAATGTTGCTGATGAGGTTATCAAAAAGCTAACAAAATAAAATAGGAAAAAAAATTTGCGATTTTTGATTTCTGGTTTATTATTAATCAGATTTCAAAAAATCGAATAACAAGCCAAAGCCCAAGGAGAAATACTATGGCAAAAGAAAAATATGTAAGAACAAAGCCACATGTCAACATTGGTACAATTGGCCACGTTGACCATGGGAAAACAACATTGACAGCTGCTATCGTGCACTATTATGGTGTCGGTATTGATGCAGGTAAGGGTGTTGATCAGATTGATAACGCGCCAGAAGAAAAGGCACGTGGTATAACGATTAACACTTCACACGTTGAATATGAAACAGAAGCACGTCACTATGCACACGTTGACTGCCCAGGACACGCGGACTATGTTAAAAACATGATTACCGGTGCGGCACAGATGGATGGTGCGATTTTGGTGGTTGCTGCAACTGATGGACCAATGCCTCAGACGCGTGAACACATTTTGTTGGCACGTCAGGTTGGTATTCCAAAGATCGTTGTTTTCTTGAATAAATGTGATTTGGCAAACGATCCTGAATTGTTGGAATTGGTTGAAATGGAAATTCGTGAATTGTTGTCTGCAAATGATTTTGACGGCGATAATGCACCAATTATTCGTGGTTCTGCAATTTCTGCATTGGAAGGCAAAAATGATGGTTTCGGCAAGGAAGCAATTGATGCGTTGTTGAAAGCATGCGATGAATATATCCCAATGCCAGAACGTCCAGTTGATAAACCTTTCTTGATGCCAATTGAAGACGTGTTCTCTATCACAGGTCGTGGTACAGTGGTTACAGGTCGTATTGAATCCGGTACTGTAAAGATTGGTGATGAATGCGAAATCGTTGGTTTGCGTCCAACACAGAAAACAACTGTTACCGGCGTTGAAATGTTCCGCAAATTGTTGGATCAAGGTGAAGCAGGTGATAACGTTGGTTTGTTGTTGCGTGGAACCAAGAAGGAAGATGTTGAACGTGGTCAGATTATCTGCAAACCTGGTTCAATTACACCACATACAGATTTCGAAGCTGAAGTGTATATCTTGACGAAGGAAGAAGGTGGCCGTCATACAGCATTCTTCTCTAACTATCGTCCACAGTTCTATTTCAGCACAACAGACGTAACCGGTACAATCACATTACCAGCAGACAAAGAAATGGTTCTGCCAGGTGATAACGTTCGTATCACAGTGCAATTGATTGCACCTATTGCTATGAACGAAGGTCGTCGCTTTGCTATCCGTGAAGGCGGACGCACAGTTGGCGCAGGTGTTGTATCAAAAATTATTAAATAACAACTAATGTCATAATCGCTGGCTTTGATAACAAGGTCAGCGATTTGTGACGAAATAAAGGAAAACGAACAAATGGTACCAGCATCAAAGATTCGTATTAAATTAACAGCATTTGATCATCGTATTTTGATTGAATCAGTTGATGAAATTGTTAAAACTGCAAAACGTACTGGCGCAGATGTCGTTGGGCCTGTTCGCTTGCCGACATTGATCAAGAAGTTTACAGTTAACCGTTCACCACACGTTGATAAAAAATCACGTGAACAATTCGAAATCCGTAATCACAAGGCGGTCGTAGATATTGTTAATCCAACCCCTCAGACAGTTGATGCCTTGATGAAGTTGGACTTGGCATCGGGTGTTGATGTAAAAATTAAATTGTAAATGTTAGTGTTGGAAACGGTGTGTAAAATATCCAACCTCTGACAAATAAAAAAGGCATAAAAAATGAAACGTAGCGGAATTATTACAACAAAAATGGGAATGACACGCCTGTATGATGATGCGGGTGTGGCACATGCGGTCACGGTTTTATCTGTTGGTGACTGTGCAGTTATAGGAAACAGAACACAGGAAAAAAATGGCTATGTCGCGAACATACTTGGGGTGTGCGAGGCAAAGGCAAAACATGTTGCAAAACCACAGGCAGTGGCAGCAGAAAAGGCGGGTATTAAACCATATCGTAAGGTGGTAGAATTCCGCGTATCTGATGATTGTGTTATCCCAGCAGGGACACAATTGGTTGCGTCTCATTTCGTTGCCGGACAATTTGTTGATGTCCAAGCAACAAGTAAGGGTAAGGGCTTTCAGGGTGCGATGAAACGTCATAACTTTGGCGGTAAGGAAGCATCACACGGTGTTTTGAAAGCGCACCGTTCATTGGGTGGTACAGGTATGCGTGAATGGCCTGGCCGCGTTCTGAAAGGCAAAAAAATGGCTGGTCAGATGGGAAATGAAACGGTTACTGTTCAAAATTTGAAAGTATTCGGCGTTGATGATGTTGAAAACTTGGTATTTGTAGAAGGCGCTGTTCCAGGTGCAAACGGAACATTCGTATTGGTTACAGATGCCGTTAAAAAAGAACATAAAGATTTGCCAGTTCCAACAGCGACAAAAGCAGTGGAATCTGTAGCAGCAACTGAAACAGAAACTGTATCGGAATAATAAAGGCGAGATAGGTGGAAAAAATGCAATTAGATATTATTAATTTTGATGGCAAAGCAGTCGGCAAAGTTGATTTGCAGGATGCTATATTCGGAATCGCCCCACGTGCAGATATTTTGCATCGTGTTGTTACGTGGCAACGTGCAAAATCACGTGCAGGTACACATGCTGTAAAGACAGTGTCTGATGTGGCCGGCAGTGGTAAAAAAGCGTTCAAACAGAAAAAGACAGGTAATGCACGTCAGGGTGAAAAGTACAATGTTCATATGCGTGGCGGTGGTGTCGTTCATGGACCGGTTGTTCGTGACCATAGCATCGATTTGCCAAAGAAAATTCGTGCATTGGGTTTGAAAATGGCGTTGTCTTCAAAATTGCAGGACGGTAATTTGGTCGTTATCGATTCTGAAAAATTGAAAGCAGCCAAAACAAACGCATTTGCAAAGCAATTGAAAAAATTAGGTTTGACATCTGCATTGTTTGTGGGTGCATCCGAATTGGATGAAAATTTCAAGAAATCTGCGGCAAACATCAACAATATTGATGCGTTGCCAACAATCGGTTTGAATGTTTTGGATATCTTAAAACATGAAAAATTGGTTTTGACAGCAGATGCAGTTAAATCAGTAGAAGCCAGATTGGCGTAACAAGGGGTCTAAAAAATGGCAGAAAAGAAAGTAGTTTCAGAAAAGAAAGTAGTTGCGACCGCTGGCACATATGATGTATTATTACGTCCAGTGATTTCAGAAAAATCAGCAATGATATCTGAAAGCAACGGAATTGTGTTTGAAATTGCACCAAAGGCAACAAAGTCAGATGTTGCAAAGGCAGTTCAGGCAATCTATAACGTTAAACCATCCAAGGTTAACGTTGTTGTTACTAAGGGTAAAGTGAAAACTTTCCGTGGACGTAGCACAGGAACGCAACGCACAGTTAAAAAAGCGTACGTTTCTTTGCCGGCAGATGCAAAATTGGATTTGTCAGCAGAAGTAAAATAATAAAAGAACCGCCGTGGCAGAGAATCTGAATTTGTTTCAGACGTTAGTGTCAGGGCATAGATAAAGGTAAGAATAAAATGGCATTAAAGCATTACAAGCCAACGACAGCAGGTAACCGTGGTCTGACCCAGGTCGATCGCAGCGCATTATATGCTGGCGCACCTGAAAAGTCTTTGACGGTTGGCTTAAAGTCCAAGGGTGGACGCAATAATTTTGGTCATGTCACTGTTATGCATCAGGGTGGTGGCCACAAACGTAGTTATCGTTTAATTGACTTTAAACGTAAAAAGACAGATATTCCTGCAAATGTTGTTCGTTTGGAATATGACCCAAACCGTACGGCATTTATTGCATTGATTGAATATCAAGATGGGGTAAAATCTTATATTTTGGCACCACGTGATTTGAAGGTTGGTGACACAGTTATTTCTGGTCAACATGAAGATATTAAGCCTGGTAACGCAATGCCATTGAAAAATATGCCAATCGGTACAATTGTTCATAACGTTGAATTAAAACCAGGGGCAGGCGGTCAATTGGCGCGTAGTGCTGGTTGTTATGCTCAATTAATGGGTAAAGACGGCGTTTATGCACAGATTAAGATGAACAGTGGTGAGTTGCGCAAAGTTCATTCTGAATGTTTGGCGACCGTTGGCAGTGTTTCAAATCCTGATCAACGTAATGTCAATTTGGGTAAGGCCGGTCGTGCACGCTGGTTGGGCGTTCGTCCATCAGTTCGCGGTATGGCACAAAACCCGAACGATCACCCAATGGGTGGTGGTAATGGTCATTCTAAGGGCCACGAACCAGTATCACGTACAGGTATTCCAGCCAAGGGATATCGTACCCGTAGCAATAAACGTACTGCAAAGATGATTATCCGTAGCAGACATTTGGCAAAGAAAAAATAATAAATAAACGGAGTAAATGATGTCTCGTTCAGTATGGAAAGGTCCTTATATTCATCCTTCTATCTTGAAAAAGGTAGCAACGGCGATTGAAAAAGATGACCGCAAACCTATTAAAACATGGTCCCGTGGCAGCACAATTGTGCCACCAATGGTTGGTTTAACATTTGAAGTTCATAATGGTAACAAATTTATCCCTGTGGCAATCGTTGAAGATATGATTGGTCATAAATTGGGTGAATTTGCCCCAACACGTACCTTCAAAGGTCACGCAGCAAATAAAAAAGCCGCTGCAGCAGCAGGTAAGAAATAAGGGGGATTAAGTTATGACAGAAAGATATAATGTGAAAGAAAATCAGGCACGTGCGTTTAACAAGATGATTCGCGTCAGCCATCAGAAACTGAATTTGGTTTGTGATATGGTTCGCGGGTTGCCGGTTGATCGTGCAATTGATGTCTTAAAGTTTTCTAAGAAACGTGTTTCTGAAGAAGTTTTGAAAACATTATTGTCAGCGGTGGCTAATGCAGAAAATAACAAGAAATTGCCAGTTGAAACTTTGTTCGTCAAAGAAATTTGGTGTGGCAAAGCGTTGACAATGAAACGTATTATGGCTGGTCCACGTGGCAGTGCACGCCCAATTTTGAAACCATTTTCTAATTTGACAATTATATTGGAATCTGGTGTGGCGCCAAGTGCTAAAAAGACAGTAAAAAAAGAAACAAAAAAAGATAAATAAAGAGGGTAATAAAAATGGGACAGAAAGTATCACCAATTTCATTACGCGAATTTATCAACAAGATTACTGATTCTCGGTGGATTGCTGGTAAAAAGGACTATGCAAATTTGCTGGCTGAAGATATCAAAATTCGCAAATTTATTGAAAAGAAACTGAAAAAAGCCGGATTGGCCAAGGTTGTTGTTGAACGTTTTGCAAAGAAAGTTGTTGTGACGATTCATACATCCAGACCAGGTATGATTATCGGTAAAAATGGTGCAGATATCGAAACACTGCGTAACGATATTAAAAAATTGGTCAAAAACGATCAGGTTGTTGTGAATATTTATGAAGTTCGCCGTCCTGATTTGAATGCTCAATTGGTTGCACAGGGTATTGCCCAACAAATCGAAGGTCGTGTGTCGTTTAAACGTGCAATGAAGAAAGCTGTTCAAAATGCACAGAAAGCCGGGGCGCAGGGAATTAAGGTTATGTGTTCTGGTCGTTTGAACGGTGCAGAAATTGCGCGTAGCGAACAAATTCGTGAAGGTCGTATCCCATTGCACACGTTGCGTGCGGATATTGATTATGCCGCGATTCAGGCAAAGACAACATACGGTGTCGTTGGTGTAAAGGTTTGGATTTACACTGGGGATGTTGTTAACAAGGAAAAATTGGCATCTGAGATGGCACGTCCAACAGAATATGCCGGAACTAGCGAAAGAAAAAGTAAATAATAAAGGGTTGATATCATGTTAATGCCAAATAAGACGAAATTTCGCAAACAACACAAAGGCCGTATTCACGGCGTCGCCAAGGGCGGCAGCGAATTAGCATTCGGATCATTCGGGTTGAAAGCAATGACACCGGAACGTATTACAGCACGTCAAATTGAAGCAGCGCGTCGTGCAATTACCCGTCATATGAGACGTCAGGGTAAATTGTGGATTCGTATTTTCCCAGATGTGCCAGTTACCACAAAACCTGCACAGGTTCGTATGGGTAAAGGTAAAGGTGCGGTTGAATACTGGATTTGCCGTGTTAAACCAGGTCGTATTTTGTTTGAAGTTGATGGTGTTAAGCCAGAAGTTGCCTGTGAAGCATTTGCTTTGGCGGCGGCTAAATTACCAATCAAAACAAAAATTGTTGAACGTAAAGCCAACTAAGCTTTTAAAGACAAAGGTGATTCAATATGGCAAATAAGAAAGAAGAATTAACAAAAGAAGCGTTACAGAGCAAATTGGCTGATTTGAAAAAAGAACAAATGAACCAACGTTTTCAGCATGCTGCGGGTCAAATGCCCAAAACGCATGTTATGCGTCAAACCCGTCGTGAGATTGCACGCGTGAAAACAAAACTGAATGCGGATAAAAAATAAGAAAAAATGCTGATTTTGGTTGAGATTTCTAAAAAATAGTGTATCATATGCCGAAATTGGTTAAAAAATATAAGGAATATAGTTATGCCAAAACGTATATTGCAAGGAACTGTTAAGAGTGTAGCAAATGACAAAACTGTCGTTGTAGAAGTAGAACGTCGTTTCCGTCATCCACTGTATGGCAAGTTCGTTAAGCAGAACAAAAAGTACAAGGCACACGATGAAAACAACGAATATAAAGTTGGTGAAATTGTTGCCATTGAAGAACATCGTCCAATTTCCAAGACAAAAACTTGGATTGTAAAAGGTCGCGTTGGTGTGTCCAAGGATGATAAGGTAGAAGTAGCAGAGTAAATCATAAACGGTTCTTTGAGGTCGCAAGACAGTCGGAACCTAAGAACAAAGCCGTGGGGGATTGCCCCGCGCGCAGGAAAAGGGTAAAAAAATGATTCAAAATGAAACAGTTATGACGGTTGCAGATAACAGTGGTGCACGTAAAGCAATGTGTATCAAGGTTTTGGGCGGTTCACATCGTCGTTATGCAACTGTGGGCGACAAAATTGTTGTCGCAATTAAAGAAGCCATTCCACGTGGCAAAGTTCAAAAAGGGACAGTACAACGTGCAATAATCGTTCGTACAAAATTCCCAGTGAAACGTCCTGATGGTTCTATCATTCGTTTCGATGATAATGCGGTTGTTTTGATTAATAAAAACAACTTTGAACCAATTGGAACACGTATCTTTGGACCAATTGCACGTGAAGTTCGTCGTAAATATGATGTTCAAAAAATTGTGTCTTTGGCACCAGAAGTAATATAATAGCGAGGATATAAAAATGAAAATTAAGAAAGGCGACGAAGTCGTAGTTATTTCAGGAAAATATAAGGGCGTTAAAGGCAAAGTGCTGGAAGCGTGCCCATCGGAATCCCGCGTTGTTGTTGAAGGTGTTAATCGTCATAAATGGCACATTAAACCAACACAGGATAAACCGGGTCAGATTATTGATCGTGAAGCACCAGTGCATGTTTCAAATGTTGCGTTGATTGATCCAAAAACAAAAAAGGCAACACGTGCAGGATATAAACTAGAAGGCGACAAGAAAGTTCGTGTTTCTAAGAAATCTGGGGCCGAAATATAAAAACCGTTTCCCGCTGTTACGGGAACTAAACGTTAAGGAATAAAAAATGCAAAGCAGATTGCGTGAAATTTATGAAAAAGAAATTGTACCTGAATTGATTAAAGAATTTGGTTACAAAAATAATTTGGCTGTGCCAAAATTAACAAAGATTGTTTTGAATATGGGTGTTGGTGAAGCCGTATCTGATAAGAAAAAATTGGATGCTGCGGTTGTTGATTTGACCGCGATTGCTGCACAAAAGCCAATTGTTACACATGCAAGAAAATCAATTGCAACATATCGTCTGCGCGAAGGTCAGGCCATTGGAACCAAGGTTACATTGCGTGGCAAAAGAATGTATGATTTCTTGGATAAATTGATTACTGTGGCATTGCCACGTGTAAAAGATTTTCGCGGTTTATCAAAATCTAAATTTGATGGTCGTGGAAATTATGCGTTTGGTATTAAGGAACACTTAATATTCCCAGAAATTTCTGTTGATAAGATTGACGCTATTCGTGGTATGGATATCGTTATTGCAACAACAGCAAAAACAGATGAAGAAGCACGTGCATTGCTGACAAAAATCGGCTTGCCATTGGTTTTGAAATAAAAAGGAAAATAAAAGATGGCTAAATTAGCGTTGATAAATAAACAACACAAACGTGAAAAATTGGTTGCACAATACGCAAAGAAACGTGAAACAATCAAGGCAAAAATGTCTGTGAATGCGACACCTGATGAACGTATGGATGCAATGAAGAAATTGGCAAAGTTGCCACGTAATTCAAATCCAACACGTTTGCACAATCGTTGTTCAGTGACTGGACGTGCGCGTGGTTATTCACGTTTGTTCGGTCTGTGTCGTCAACAGTTGCGTACAATGGCATCCGAAGGTAAATTGCCAGGTGTACGTAAATCAAGTTGGTAAAAACAAGAACACCAGTTGTGGACAATGCAGCTGGGGATAATGCAGAAATGGTTCTGCAACAAGGAGTATAAAAGATGTCATTATCACACCCAATCGGAGATATGCTGACCCGTATTCGTAATGGTCAGAATGCCGGTAAAGAATTTGTATCTGTTCCAAACAGCAAATTGCGTGCAGCAGTTTTGACTGTGTTAAAGGACGAAGGTTTTATTACAGATTTTAAGAAAGAACAAATTGACGAACATCGTTCAAATTTGGTCATTGAATTAAAATACGTTGGTGGCAACGGCGCAATCCAAGAAATTTCTGTTGTGTCAAAGCCAGGTCGCCGCGTTTATTCAGGCAGTGCAAAAATGCCAAGAGTGTTGAATGGTTTGGGTATTGCGATTGTTTCAACACCACAAGGTGTTATGACAGATCATAAGGCGCGCTTGCTGAATGTTGGTGGCGAAGTTTTGTGCAAGGTTATATAATAGAAATAAGGATTAAGAAATGTCTCGTGCAGGAAAATATCCAGTAGTTTTGAAAGATGGTGTTTCGGCGGCAATGGCTGACGGTACATTGACAATTAAGGGTCCAAAGGGCGAAATTAAAATTCCTTTGAATACGAAAAATGCCGGTTTGGTTGATATTGAAATCAAAGATGGCAAGGTTATTTCTACACCAAAAGATGACGAAGACAAGGCGTCACGTGCTATGTGGGGAACAATGACACGTAATATCCGTTGTGCTGTCGAAGGTGTTACAGATGGTTTTTCTAAATCTATGTATATGAATGGTGTTGGATACAAGGCGGCTGTTAAGGGTAATCAGTTGGTTTTGAATGTTGGTTTTTCGCATGATGTTATCATGGATATCCCAGCGGGTTTATCAGTGGAAGTAACTGAACCGACAAAATTCACAATCAAAGGTATTGATAAATGCGCACTTGGGTTGTTCGCTGACAAGATTCATAAAATCCGCAAGGCAGATCCATACAAGGCCAAGGGTATCTTTTATGTTGGTGAACGCATCATCCGCAAAGAAGGTAAAAAGAAATAATAAGTAATGTTTCCGCTGTTACGGGGACAATAAAAAAAGGACAAAAAATGTTAAAACATTTATCTAGAGATGAAAGACGTACCTTGGCAAATCGTGGTGCGTTGAAAAGAAAAAATCCTGGCAAGATTCGTTTGTCAGTGTTCCGTTCTGGTCGTCACATTGAAATTCAGGCGATTGATGATGTTAAGGGACATACAATTTGTTCTGCAACATCCAAAGAAAAGGGTTTTGCTGGTAAGGGCTGGAATATTGCTGGCGCAGAATTGGTTGGCAAAGCATTTGCAGAACGTGCAGTGAAAGCAAAAATTGCTGACAATTGTTATTTTGACCGTGGCGGTTATCGTTATCATGGTCGTGTAAAGGCATTGTGCGAAGCGATTCGTGCAGGTGGTGTGAATATCTAAAGCGGAAATAACGGAGATTATAATGGCACGTTTTGATGATAAAAAATTGCAGACAGATAATTTGGTTGATAAATTAGTTTCTATCAACCGTGTGTCTAAAACTGTTAAGGGCGGTCGTAATATGTCTTTTTCGGCATTGGTTGTCGTTGGGGACAAGGCAGGTCGTGTTGGTTTTGGTAAAGGTAAAGCATTGGAAGTTCAGGCCGCTGTGCAAAAGGCGACCAAGGCAGCCAAGGCAAAAATGTTGCGCGTTCCTTTGAAGGAAGGTCGTACATTGCATCATGATGCATCTGCGAAATACGGTGCAAGTAAATTGGTTGTACGTAGTGCGGTTCCTGGTACTGGTATTATTGCAGGTGGTGCGTTGCGTGCGGTGTTTGAATGTTTGGGCGTTCAAGACGTCGTTGTTAAATCACAGGGTTCAAACAATCCAAACAATATGATTCGTGCTGTGTTTAGCGCATTCGCAAAAATGAATTCACCAAAGGCAGTTGCTGCACGTCGTGGTAAGACCGTTGCAGAAATCATTGCTGGTCGTGATGGTAAAAAAGTTGAAGCAACAGAAGAAGTTGCTGAATAAATATTAAACCGAGTGCATAAACTTGTTTTATGTGCGAACAGGACTATATGTAAAATGTAGTCATAGGAAATAAGGATAGAAAAATGAAATTAAATGCTCTGATGGATAATTTTGGTGCACGTCAAGATGTGAAACGTGTTGGTCGTGGTTTGGCATGTGGTTATGGTAAAACATGTGGTCGCGGTAACAAGGGTCAAAAGGCGCGCGCAGGTTCACGCAAACAGGCAACTTTCCAAGGTGGTCAGATGCCAATTATGCGTCGTTTCCCAAAGTTTGGTTTCAACAGCCCATTTGCAAAGGAATATGTCACTATTAATTTGGGTGATATTGAAAAATTCATTGCGTCTGGCAAAATTGATGCTAAACAGGAAATCACAATTGATTCTTTGTTTGCTGCAAAGATTATCAATCGTAAATTAGAGGGATTAAAGGTTTTGGCCAAGGGCGAAATAAAATCTGCGGTTAATATCGTTGCAGATAAATGGTCCAAGAGTGCCGAAGAAGCAATTGTGAAAGCAGGTGGTTCTATTAAAAACAAATAACCTTTAACCAAAAAGTCAAAGCGCAATGTTGAAACGTATTAAAAACTTTTTTACAAATTTAACTGATTTGCAGAAACGCATTTTATTCACTTTGGGCGCGTTGATTGTTTATCGTATTGGTTCGTTCATTCCATTACCAGGTGTTAATGCATCGGCGGTTTTGCATTTGTTTGGTGGCGAAAACAATATGATGGGTATGTTTGATATGTTCGCAGGCGGATCGTTGTCGCGTATGTCTGTGTTGGCATTGAACATTTTCCCGTATATTTCAGCATCAATCGTTTTGCAATTATTGACTGCAACCAGCAAGACATTATCTGATTTGCGTAAAGAAGGCGAATCGGGCCGTATTAAAATCAACCAATATACACGTTATTTCGCGGTTGTTTTGGCGATAGTTCAGGGTTGGGCGGTTGTTCGTGGTTTGGAATCTATGGCGCCGGTCAATGGAATCCCGGCGGTTGTAAACCCAGGGTTTGCGTTTGAATTATCGGCGGTTATTGCGCTGGTTGGTGGAACGGTGTTTGTTATGTGGCTGGCTGAGCAGATTACTGCACGTGGTATAGGGCAGGGCGCATCATTGATTATCTTTGCGGGTATTATTGCCCAGGTCCCAGAAGGGGTTGGTAAGATATTCTCGTTGGGATCAGTGGGTCAGATGTCGCCTGCGATGATTGCATTGGTTGTGGGCTTTGTGGTTGGTATTATTGCGTTAATTGCGTTTTTTGAACAGGCACAACGTCGTATTCAGATTTTATATCCACGCCAGGTTATGTCAAATGGTGTTGTTAATACAAATGCATCGTATTTGCCGATTAAGGTAAATATGTCGGGTGTTATGGGCCCTGTATTTGCCGCCAGTGTTATGATGTTGCCTGCGTTCATTCAGCGCTTTGTCCAGAGTGATAAATTGATTGTTCAACAGATTATGGGTATATTCTCGTACGGGGCATGGTCATACATTGTTATTTATACATTGTTGATTGCGTTCTTTGCGTATTTCCAGACATCTGTGATTTTCAATTCAGAAGAAACGGGCAACAATCTGAAAAATATGGGTGGTTATGTTCCGGGAGTTCGTCCAGGGGAACAGACCGTACATTATTTGGATGGTGTTGTGTCACGCACGACGGCGATTGGTGTTTTGTATTTGATTGTTGTATGCGTATTACCGATTATTTTGAATACGCATATGGGGATGCCGTTGGTCATTGGTGGAACCAGTGTACTGATTGTGGCAGGTGTGGTTTTGGATACGATGAACCAGGTTCAATCGTATTTGGTTGCAAAACAATATACAAATGTTGTTGGCAACGCCCAAAAGAAAAGTCGTTTCCGTTAAAGGTTGCGAATTAAAACAAGAACTAAAAAGGAAAATAAAAAATGGCACGTATAGCAGGTGTTAACATTCCGACAGAAAAACGTATAGAGGTTGCGTTGCAATACATTCATGGTATTGGACCAGCACGTGCGGCACAAATCTGCGCGGCATTAAAATTGAAAGATGGTTTGCGCGCGAAAGATTTGACTGACGATGATGTTATCAAAATTTCTAATTA
Source organism: Alphaproteobacteria bacterium (assembly GCA_046882025.1). Lineage (GTDB taxonomy): Bacteria > Pseudomonadota > Alphaproteobacteria > Rs-D84 > Rs-D84 > Enterousia. The sequence continues at coordinate 23,640 of JBKSNB010000119.1, forward strand.
TATTGAACAAAACTTTAAGGTAGAAGGTGATGTTCGTCGTGAAGTTGCGATGAATATTAAACGTCTGCAAGATTTGAAAACATACCGTGGTTTGCGCCATCGTAACCGTTTGCCGGTTCGTGGTCAGCGTACCCAAACAAATGCACGTACACGTAAGGGTAAACGTGTTGTTGTTGCGGGTTCTGCAACCAAGGGTAAATAATTAAACAGGTAGAGATTAACACGATAGTTAATTGAAGACATCTAAAAAAGGAATACAATAATGGCAGTTTCTAGTAATAAAAAGAAAGTAGTAAAAAAAGTATCGCATGGCATTGCACATGTTGTTGCGACAAATAACAATACACGTATCACAATCACAGACCAATCGGGTGCTGTGTTAACATGGGCCACCGCAGGTGCAAATAATTTCAAGGGTGCCAAGAAATCTACACCATATGCGGCAACAGTTGTTGCAGACGCTGTTGGTAAAAAGGTCGCCGAAATGGGTATGAAGACAGTTGATGTATTAATGCGTGGTATTGGTCAGGGTCGTGAATCTGCGGTTCGTGGTTTGGCAAACGCGGGTTTGATTGTGCAATCTATTACTGATACGACACGTATTCCACATAACGGATGCCGTCCAAAGAAAGTCCGTCGTGTATAAGATAAAAAAATCGTCCAATCGGACGATTTTTTTTACAAAAAGTTCTTTATAAAAAGTGAAAAGTATTGTATACTATCTGTGTCATGGTGGGTTACCATGATGGGGTGTGAAGATCCGGTCAAACGCGTCAGAAAAATGTAAAAACGTGGGCGCATTGCGTCTTTTTTTATTATCTGACGATAAATAAAATCTCCTGATTCAGTGTCAGGAGGGTTGTGATATATTTGAATAAGCAACACAATTCAGTTGATTGTTTCTAACCTCCTGACCACTTGATGAAAAATCAGTGGTTTTTTGTTCCGGGGGAAAAGAGTGAGAAAGATATTATTATTTTTAACGACGTGTGGATTGGCTTTGTTCGTGCCATGGAATGTAATGGCGGATGATGGATATTACACAGATGAAGCGGAACAAATTGTTGATTCATCCCAGGAAATTGCCGAGTCCTTGCGTAAAGATTACGCAGAATTAGAGGAACAGATATTGAAAATAGAACCGTATTATGCGTCACTGGTGCAGGCAAATAAAGATCTTACTGATGAACAGAAATTGACTATAGCGCGTTCATATCTGGCACAAAAGGCATTTGATTATTACAAAGATACTTTTATGTCAGAGTTAGAACAACGCGGTAAAGAAACTGGACGAAAGGTCGTGTCGGAAGATTATAATACAGATAATAGTATAGGGACAGCATCTTGGCTTGATCGTGGAAAATTGGATACAGCAGAATGTTATAAAGACGGTAAAATAAATGGAGTACAGATTTGCAAATATCCAGATGGATTTGAAAACGTTGGTGTAGAGATAGAAAAATTTAATGGCACAGATATCGAAAACGAAATCTTTTATTATAAGGATACTGCGGATAAAAATACCGTACAACAATGCATGATTAGTTTAGGGTATGAAACTTACAATTTTGCAGATGATATAGAAGAAATCTTTAATGATGAGTTATCTTTAAGGTCAAGTTGTTTGGTTTATGAATATGATAATTTCTATGCTGTAGAAAACCAAGAAATTCAATCTGTGCTTACTGGCAAATCTGATAAGAACTTATCGTATGGTCCTATATTTGTAGCAACTTATACATCTGTCTATGGTCAAGCAAAAGAAAAATTCCGTAAAAAGGTTGCAGAATGAAAAAAATAATATTTTTGTTTTTTCTGTTTATAACTTTCAATACATGTGCCGAAACACAGATGGGTAGCCCCATCGGATATGGATATCGTGGCGATGTTAAATATGTCGCTGATTCAGAGGAAGATTTTGACTATGAAGAAATATTGAGAGACCCGGATGCTTATAAGTGGGTTGACACAGGCATGAATAATGTAAACAAATATAATTTGGATGATAATCAAATATGGGCGGTGGAGTTTGAATACGGCGTGATCCGTGGTGAAGCAAGTTGCTCACAATTACCAAACAATCTCAAACCATCTAAAGAATACTGGGCTTCTTTAAATAAAGACACTATTCCTGTTCTACCATACAACTCTTTAAATAAGGGTACAACATCTGGTGCGCATTGTTGGTGTCGCATAACAGAAAGCAACAAACAAAAACTTATACATTCCCAATGGGTTTTTAGTGATTGGTATTATGACAACGAAAAAACTCTTTCCGAAGATAATGTTTACGATTGTGCTGTGAACTGTTCCTACCAATGTGCTAAGACCATTTATGAAGAAAACTATGATGGTCTAGTTCGGACCAAATTACTTGAGGGTATAGCAAATACTACAATATCGTCAAAAACATCATCAACCAACGTGCAGCAAGTAAAAGATATAGAAAAGGTTAATAATTCTGTTTTATCGCATTCACAGACAGATTTATCTGTAACTACCGATATATTACCACCAAATCCATTTAGGGAACTATATAATCGGGCGGTGGAATTAGAACAAAAATATCTGGCTGCCAAAGAACGCGAACAATCTTTGGCAAATCGTATGTTGGGTGGTGCAACAATGGCATTGACCGGAATTGGCGGTATGGAATTGGCACAGGGACTCGCTGAACAGAAAGCGGATAAAGATGCTGAACTGGATATGGATGCGTATCTGGCGACATTCAAATGTGAATATGGAAACAATCGCGCCCAAGGCAGTGAAACAGGTATTGAATTGCCGGGTGCAAACAACCTGTTTGATTTATATCAAGAATATATGACGCTTGCTGCTGATTTGAAAGAACGCAAGGAAGCATTGGGATTAAAACCAGGTATAGAATCAGAAGTTGTATTAGATAAAGCAAACACCGGTTTATACGACGACACTTCAACCGGTATAACCAACGGAACATACGCGTCCCTTTATCGTGCCAAAATGGGCAGTGATGTCGACCGAGCAAAACTGCAAGAAATATCAGACACGTCAAAAAAACGTGTCACGGGGGGTGCGGTTACCGCGGGTGCCGGCGCAACGTTTGGAATTGGTGGTAATATTTTGCTGAATAAAATTGATTGGGATAAAACCAGTCAAGAAACTGAAGAAGAATAAAAAAATCGTCCGATTGGACGATTTTTTTAATAACCACAACGATTGCATTTACGCACTGGTTCAATTCTGCGTTCGCTGTATGTGCCGGCAGGTTGGTATACAACAACCGGTTGATAAACCTGGTAATGATCGATTACTTCGGTATATGTCTTTACACTTACAGGGCGCATTGCATTGCGTTTTTTGCATGGACATGGTTTGTTGCATTTGTTGCATGTCTTGTGGGAATATTCTACAGGTGCCTGGCCGATGACATAATCATCAAACATACCGTCGGATGCATTTGCAGAAAAACAAACAAATCCAGCAACCAATCCAGATAATAAAATTTTTTTCATGTGTATTTCCTTTGATTGATACCTGCCCATGGTAATATAAAAATGTAATTTGTCAAATTTTTGTCTGTGTTAAAAATCGCTAAAAATCCGCGATAAATATTTGACTTTCATAAAAAAACAGTATAAAATTCTGGCACTGTGCGTTTCGCATGGTGCCGTGTGGCGAAAATAATAAACTAAGCCGAATGGAGTAAAAATATGATTGAAAAAAACTGGATGACTTTGATTAAGCCGAAAAAGCTGACAATCAAGGCAGATGAAAACAATTCAAATATTGCTGTATTGGTCGCAGAACCATTGGAAAAGGGTTATGGTTTGACATTGGGAACGGCATTGCGTCGTGTTCTGTTGTCTTCACTGCAGGGGTGTGCGCCGGTATGGATCAAGATTGACGGTGTTCAGCACGAATTTAGCAGTATTTCTGGGGTTCGTGAAGATGTGACGGATATTATCTTGAATTTGAAGGGTGTATATTTTAAGGCATTAACCGAAGGTCAACACAAAGCATATCTGAAAGTTAAGGGTCCAGCGGTCGTTACTGCGGGTATGATTGAAACATCTGCGGGTGTTGAAGTCATGAACAAAGATGTTGAAATCTGCACATTGGATGCGGGCGCATCGTTTGATATGGAAATCGCATTGGAAACAGGTCGTGGATATGTTCCGGCGACTGCACATGGTGACGATTTGCCATTGGGCACAATTCCAGTAGATTCTATTTTCTCTCCGATTTTGAATGTCGCAACAGAAGTGTCCCAGACACGTGTTGGTCAATCAACTGACTATGATAAATTGGAAATGACGGTAAAAACAAATGGTTCGGTTGCACCCGAAGATGCAATCGCATTTGCCGCACGTATTTTGACGGATCAATTGCAAGTGTTTATCAACTTTGAAGATCCAACCGTTGCAAATGCACCGGCCGAAGAAGAAAAGGCCAAGGATGCATTGCCATTTGATCCAAAATTGTTAAAGCATGTTGACGAATTGGAATTGTCTGTTCGTGCAAACAATTGCTTAAAGAACGATAAGATTAACTGGTTGGGTGAATTGGTTCAGAAGACCGAAAACGATATGTTGAAAACACCTAACTTTGGTCGTAAATCTTTGAACGAAATCAAGGCCCAATTGGAAGCAATGGGATTAGGTTTGGGTATGGAAGTCCCAGGTTGGCCACCAGAGAATATTGCTGAATTGGCCAAGAAATACGAGGATCCATACAAATAAAAAAACAAAAAACCTGGAATTCTGAACGAATGTTTAGGTTCCAGGTGTCTCAAAGAAACCCCTGAATAATCAGGGCAGAACAAAATAAAGGAGTAATCAAATGAGACACATGAAAGCAGGTCGCACCTTTAATCGCGA
>JBKSNB010000120.1:0-4651 GCA_046882025.1 Alphaproteobacteria bacterium
TGTAAATATCAAACATCATCCTGAAAACTATGTTTTATGTGAAGATAATACACCGGGCGTGATTGCTGTGCGCCAGGATGCTGTTGTGTCCAGAAAATAAAAAAATAACAAAATTTAAAATATGGGCTTGACTTAAATCGCGGAATTCTCTACGATTCGGATAAGCAGTAAAGGAAATATCCCTAAAACAAAGCAACTGTGTGGTTATGGGATTCAGAAATCGCATAAATCTGCAGGGGGATGTTGAAAGTTATTTCTGGGACTGTTGGACACCTTAAAAAAAATTAAAAGGAGAAACACATGAACAAACAACAATTGATTGACGCAATCGCAAATGAAGTAGATGTTACAAAAGCAACTGCGGCTGCATGCTTAGACGCATTCATTGGCACAGTTACAAAAGTTTTGAAAAAACATGGTGAAGTTCGCTTGGTTGGTTTCGGCACATTCGCATCTGCGAAACGTAAAGCAACAACAGGTCGTAACCCACAGACAGGTGCAGCAATTAAAATTCCAGCATCTGTTCAACCAAAGTTCAAACCTGGTAAGGCATTGAAAGACGCATTGAACTAAACCAAAATATTGTTTGTTTAGGAATAAAAACACCCAATCGGGTGTTTTTATTTTTGAAAATAATCTTTGACTTATTTTTTTTATTCTAATAAGATTAGTGCGTAGATAAAAAAGGAAGGATAAAAATGGCTACAAAAAAAACAGTAAAAAAAGCACCAGTAAAAAAGGTTGCTGCAAAAAAACCGGTTGCTAAAAAAGCACCAAAAACCGTTGAAGTGGCAACACCTGTTGTTCACGAATGCCCATGTGGTGGACATTGCGCGTGCGGATGCCATGGTCATTTCTGGAAAAAATTCTTGTTGTTGATTGTTGTGTTTGCATTGGGCGGATTGTGCGCAATGTATTTCTGCAGACCACATATGCCAAAACATCATATTAAATTTGATGACAATGGTTGTTTGATATCTGAATCTGTCAAATGCCCAAAAATGTTGGAATCATTGATGGCGGCGGATGTTGATGCAAACGGTTGCATAACACGCGATGAAATGCATGCAATGAAAAAAACAATGCGTAAGGCAAAATAAATAAACCAATATAAATAAAAACACCGCCCATCTGGGCGGTGTTTTATCTTTGTTTTTCTTTTAAAAAATGATCAATTCTAATCGGTGATGCGGCGGTTGGTTCGCGTTGACCATTATAATGACTCTGCTTATTTGTGTTGTAGGGTTTGCGTTCGCCGACAAATTCTTCGTAATAAATCTGGCCAATGCGCATATATGGATACACGACCGTCGGATACAGGGTGTGTATTTCTAACGTCCAATTACCACAGAATCCATCGTCCCCACGACCAGCAGTGTGGTGATTTAATATGAAATTACGTCCCAATGATGATTTTCCATCAATATATGGAAACAAAGACCGTGTTTCCGTATATTCAACTGTTGAACCCAAATAACCAATCATTGGGGATAATATCAGACCTGTTTCTGGAATCTTGATATCAATTGTTTCGTGCCTTTTGTCACTGCATGGGTCTATCCGATATTGCGGATTTCGTATATCATATATGTCCGGATTATTCATATAACAACGATACAAACTATCTGTATAAAACCAATCGCGCATAGAATAATATTGTCTTTCTGCATCATATTCAATCGCGGGTTTCATCCCATACGGCAATGTATGATGATAAATTTTCAGCATATCCGCCAAGTGTAAATCGTAACTGTTACTGCCCAGGCAAAATGAATCAAACGGTTCTATAATAATATCGGGAACATTATCGGGGTTTTTAGAATTTTTCACGTCCATTCTGCGGACGATTTCTGGACCTGTTAATTGCATGATACATACCTTTATTTTACCTTGCCGATTTAATCGTAATATAACAATCTGAATTTGCAAGATTTTTATTCACTTTTGAAAATTGTGTGCTATTGTTTGCGTTATGATGAATACGTATGCAGGTTTTATTGCAATTATGGGCCCGACAAATGCCGGGAAATCTACGTTGCTAAATCAAATAATGGGGCGCAAGGTTTCCATCGTTTCGCACAAGGTTCAAACAACACGCACCAATTTACGTGCGATAAAAATGTGCGGCAACGTGCAGATGGTTTTTGTTGATACGCCTGGGGTGTTTCGCCCGTCACGTCGTCTGGACAGGGCAATGGTTGGTGCGGCGATGAATGCGGCGTCTGATGCGGATGCAATATTGCTGGTTGTTGATGCAAATAAGGGTATTACTGATACTGTGCGCAATTTAATATCTCAGGTTCGTGAAAACAAAAATTTGTTTGTTGCATTGAATAAGGTTGACGCGATAAAAAAAGAAAATTTACTGCCATTGGTGGCAGAATTGTCGACACTTGCAGATTTTAAGGAAATATTTATGATTTCCGCAATAAAAAACGATGGGGTTTCGGAAATGCTGAAATCTTTGGCGGCGGTTATGCCTGAATCGCCATATTTGTATGATGCGTCTGATGCATCTGATGTGCCGGATAACCTGTATCTGGCGGAATTGACCCGCGAAAAGGTTTATAAGTATATTCACCAGGAATTGCCGTATCACATTAATGTCGTGACAGAGCACGTTGATGTTGATGCTGATGGTGTTTTGGATATATACCAAAAAATAGTCGTGCAAAGTGAAGCACATAAAAAAATTGTCGTTGGTCGTGGTGGGGCACAATTGAAACAAATTGGGACAGATGCCCGTCACGATATTCAGGACCAGTGGGGTGTTAACGCGCGTCTGCATCTGTTCGTTCGGGTCGAAGAAAACTGGGAAGAAACCGCCGAAAATTACACCGATCAAGGGTTAGAGTTCAAATAGTGGATATAACATGAAAAAAAACATAAAAACAAATTTGAAGTTGGCGGCGGTATGTTCTGCAACCGCGATGACACTTTCTGGGTGTGCTTGGGATATAGCACCAAATGTTATAGAAGATATTTCAGATGGTAAATTTTTGGTCAGAGATATCGATTATGGAACAGAAAGAATATTATTGTTTGATTCAAAAACCAAGCGTAAAGTAAAAGATGCTTTGCCGTATTTTCGTGTTGGGGATACAATCGAAATTGAGTTGCAACCTTGTAATAATTATTATTATGAGCGTTGTTTGAATATGTGTTCTGCTGCTAATTATCAATTGCGTGTACCAAGATATTTGATAAATCGCAGAAAAAAAGAAGAACATTTACGTGAACAACAGAAACAGTTTGATAATCTGAAACTTATGATGCAAAAACAACATGACAACCAACGATAAAATGCTGCACACATCTGATTTTGATTTTGAATTGCCACCTGAATTAATTGCATCGCACCCGCTGCATGAACGTGATGCGTCGCGTATGTTGGTTGTTAATGGTAAAGATTTATCCGATAAACATATCCGCGACATCCTGGACTTTATTCAGCCGGGTGATGTTATCGTGTTTAATAATTCGCGCGTTTTGCCGGCACGATTTGATGCGTCGGGGCACGAAATAACATTGCATACTGCGGTTGATGACAATACGTGGTGGGGGTTGTGTAAAAAATTTACCAAGGTTTCGGTTGGTGATACGCTGACCATGTTGGATGGGACAACCATGACGGTTGTTGATAAAAATCCTGAAAGTGGTCTATTGTTGCATTTTAATTGTGACAGTGTTTTTGATGTTCTGAATAAATTGGGCAAAATGCCGTTGCCACCGTATATTAAACGCGATGCTGAAACCGAGGATAGGGAACGTTATCAAACCGTTTATGCCGATCCGTTAGGATCTATGGCGGCACCGACGGCGGGTCTGCATTTTACCAACGAATTGATAAGTGCGATTGAATCCCGTGGTGCCCGTGTTGTCAAGGTGACGCTGCATGTTGGTTCAGGAACATGGATGCCGGTTAAAACAGAAAACCTGAACGAACATAAAATGCACACTGAATGGTGCTGTATAACGTCCGAACAGGCGGACATTATCAATAGTGCAAAACGTGTAATCGCGGTTGGAACAACGTCTATGCGGACCCTTGAAAGTGCGGCAATGCGGGCACGTGAAAGCGGACTAAACCAACGCGTTGTGCCGATATGTCTGAATACAAATATATTTATTACGCCGGGTTATAAATTCGGTGCGGTTGATGTGTTGTTAACTAATTTCCATTTGCCAAAATCAACATTGTTTATGTTGGTTTCCGCGTTTTCGGGTTTGGATAATATGAAAAATGCGTATGCACATGCGGTGGCTGAAAAATACAGATTTTTTTCGTATGGCGATTGTTGCCTGTTATTTAAGCAAGAGGACGCGTAATACATGTCTCTGAAATTTGATTTGATAAAGGTGGATGGCAATGCGCGGCGCGGTCGTGTGCATACGGCGCATGGAACATTTGAAACACCTGCATTTATGGCGGTTGGAACGGCTGCAACGGTCAAGGCATTAACTATGGATCAGGTTGCGTCCACCGGAACCCAGGTTATATTGGGCAACACTTACCATTTGATGATGCGCCCGGGGGGGGATTTGGTTGAAAAAATGGGTGGCCTGCATAAATTTAGTGGTTGGTCTGGTCCAATTTTGACGGACAGTGGCGGTTTTCAGGTTATGTCGTTGTCCAACCTGGTCAAAATGT
>JBKSNB010000121.1:0-3434 GCA_046882025.1 Alphaproteobacteria bacterium
GGTGTGGTGATTGTTGTAAAACGGATTGTTGGTTACCGAATGGAAAATATTATGATAACAAGGGAACATTTACCGAAACATGTACCGGTGAACCATCACAACCAACATGCGATAGTCACGGGCAATATTCAGTAGTAAATGGACAATGTAAGCTTTCATCATGTGATAGTGATAATGGTTATTACATAAGTGGTAATAGTTGTGCATACTGTAATAAATATTCATTTAATACCGCGGAATATGGTGATATATCTAACTGTCAGAAGCTAGCACGAAATATAAATTGTACGTCTGTAAATGTAAGTGGTTCATCATGTAGTTGCGCAAACTATAGTTACGGCCCCTGGTATGCGGCAGAGACCGGGAAATATTTGGGCGACGTGTGTGTATTTGTATCAGAAGATGGATACGCTGATGGCTATTGGGACTTTGATGGGTCCAAAGGGGGCAACAACATCGACACCTATGGCTTAACTGCTGGTGGTCAATGGGGTGTGACATTTTATGGTGGGAACGTAAAAGGCATAGCATCATGTAATGGAACAGAGGGTACATTTGGTAAAGCCACCGATCAAGAATTTAGCAATACAGCAAATGGAAGCAATTGTTGGTGCAAGATAACCTCTCCGGCTGCTTCGCGTTGGGTGTTCTACACCTCCAAGGTCTACGGCATCAGTTCGGACGATTGCGTTAGCGATTGTGCGTACCACTGCGCTTGGCACGTCCGGGGCGATCGCTCTTTTCGTCGGGGCGTCTTTGACTCGGTTGAGTAATGATGAAATGTATCACGCGTATCGCAACGCGTAAAACGGATTCTGTATATGTTGCGCAATGCAACATATACAGCGTAATGCGCCGTCCCATGTGGCAACATGGGACGCAGGCAGGAGGCGTGGGGAACCAATTGTTCCCCCACATGAATGGGGTTTTGGCATAAAAAACCGACGCAATGTCCGGTTTTCTAGTGTTTTTATAGTGGTGGATGTTAAGGGAATCACTCGGGCAAAAGCCCTGCGTGCAAACCGTGACGATTTTGCTGCGTTATATTTGCAAAATCTACTTGTTTTCGAACCTTTTGGGGTTCTCGTCCAAACATACCAATCAACGAATAAAAAACACACATCTCGCGATGTGTTTTTCTTATTCGTTCCAATCGCGACGTAGCGTAGCGAAGACGGATGGTGGATGTTAAGGGACTCGAACCCCTGACCCTCTGCGTGTAAAGCAGATGCTCTAGCCAACTGAGCTAAACATCCATAAAATGCCAGATAATTATACTGTCTTTTTTTATCATGTCCAGTTTTTTATTTAACGGTTTTTAATGTGCAGTGTTTGTAACATTTTCGCCGGTATGTTGTATGCGCGGGCACATGATTCTGCTAATTCCAAACTTGGAATCAGTATTTCGTTAGCATAGTTAACCGCGCTATCCACAGAATCAAATTCAATTTTTGTTGCAATCACTGGAATATAACGGACGGCGCCAGATGGTGTGTCATGACGTCTATCTAATGCAATATAGTATTTACCAGAACCGTTTTTCTTAAATATACCAATAGAGAATCGTTCTTGTAAAATTTTGCACGCTTTTTTATACTTCCAAACAGTGCAACCTAAATATTTTGCCCATTGTTTATCTGACCATTGCAATTGTTCCGGTGTCATCATAATACCCTATTATAAAATATGCCCCACGGGTTTAACCTAAGGGGCATATTGTTTGTTTATTTTGATTTTTCTTCACCAGTTTTCTGATTAATACCAACCATAGACATACGTGTTTTACCGCGTTTATCTGTGCCCAGATATTTTACATAAACTGTATCACCTTCTTTGTATTTGGCGTCTTCTATTTTTTCGATGCGTTCACCGGTGATTTCAGAAATATGAACCATAGATTCAAAACCATTTAATATTTTTACAAACAAACCGAAATCTTTAATTCCAGAAACAGTTCCTTTGTAAATCATGCCAACTTCTGGTTCGGCGACGATTTCCTTAATCCGTTCAATCGCGGCATCGGCACTTTCTTTGCCTGCGGCCATGATTTTGATTGTGCCGTCATCTTCCAGTTCGATTTGTGTGTCGGTCTCTCTGGTTAATGCTTGAATTACGGCACCACCCTTACCTATAACATCACGAACCTTGTCTGGGTTTATTTTCATTGTATAAACCTGGGGTGCAAATTCAGACAATGATTTACGTGGGGCTTTAATTGCCTTTTCAATCTTGCCCAAGATATGCATACGACCGTCCTTGGCCTGTTCCAATGCATGCTTCATAATATCAAATGTGATAGACGTAATTTTGATATCCATCTGCAATGCGGTAATACCATCTTTGGTACCGGTCACCTTAAAGTCCATGTCGCCCAAATGGTCTTCATCACCCAAGATATCAGTCAATATGGCATAATCATCACCTTCCTTGATTAAGCCCATTGCGATACCTGCAACCGGACGTTTTAATGGAACGCCGCCGTCCATCATTGCCAATGTTGCACCGCATGTTGTCGCCATAGATGACGAACCATTTGATTCCAAAATGTCGGAACATACGCGGATAACATAATCAAATTCGTCACGCGCCGGCACCATTGGGTGCAATGCACGCCATGCCAAATTACCGTGACCAAGTTCACGACGGCCAGGCGATTTCAAACCCTTGGCTTCCCCAACAGAATATCCAGGGAAATTGTAATTCAAAATGAAATCACGTTCTTCGGCACCGTCCAATGATTCGAGTGGTAATGCATCCTTGCCACCACCCAATGTCAGTGATACTAATGCCTGGGTTTCGCCGCGTGTGAATAATGCAGATCCGTGTGCGCGTGGCAGAACGCCCAATTCAATTTCAATCGGACGAACTGTTTTGGTGTCACGTCCGTCAATACGTGGTTTGCCCGCCAATATATTACCACGCATAATACGTGCTGTAATATTTTCAACAATTTCATCTGCCCACGATTCCAGCGTAGATGTCGCATACTGTGTTTCTGGGAACAATTCTGGAATCAGCGCCTTTGCCTTAGAATGAATTTGTGCCAATGTATCCAAACGAACCAATTTTTCCTTGATTAACAATGCATCAGTGATTTCGTCAGCGAATTGTTCGAATTCTTTCTGCATTTTGATTTGTTCGTCTGTTTCTGCCGGTGTTTCCCAACGTTCTTTACCCGCCTTTTCAGCCAATTCATTAATTGCCTTGATAACGGTCTGTTGTGCATCAAAACCAAATTTAACTGCGCCCAACGTTGTTTCTTCGTCTAATTCACCGATTTCAGATTCAACCATCAAAACGCCGTCCTTGGTTGCAGATACGACCAAATCCATTTCAGAATCTTCAACCTGTTTCTTGGATGGGTTCAAAATGTATTTTCCGTCCATATAACCAACACGTGCCGCGCCAATTGGCCCCTGAAAAGGAACACCAGA
>JBKSNB010000122.1:0-8172 GCA_046882025.1 Alphaproteobacteria bacterium
TTTGATAAAAATTCCGCCATGGATAAATCTTTGCCTGTTTGAAAATGTGTATGCGCAGACAGCGAATGTTTTAATAAACTTAAAACTGTTAATCCTGGGATTTCAGGAACGTTTTGTGAACCGATAAAGATTCCGCGCAATGCACGATTTGTTGCATTTTCTGATGTTATATCTGTGCCATCAAATGTGATTTGACCAGACGTTATTTTGTATTGTGGGTTGCCTGCGATTGTTGATACTAATGTTGTTTTCCCAGATCCGTTATGTCCGTTTAATAAATGACGTGCACCATCCTTAATGTCCAGGTTAATGTTGTGTAATAATTCATTGTTATCCAGTGATACACATAAATTTTTGATTTGCAGCATAGTTTAATCCTTTGATAGTGCCATTTGTATTAACTGTTTTGATTCAACTAAAAATTCCATGGGTAAACGTTCAATCACAGGGGCGGCATTTGCGCCAATTATTAATGCCGTTGCCATATCTGAATCCAAACCGCAGGTTTGTAAATACATCAGGGTATCTTGATCAATGGCGCCTGTTGTTGCCTCGTGATATTGATGGTTTGTGTTGTTTGTATGAATTATTGTCGGTATGGTGTTTGCAATTGCGTTGTCACCGATTATTCGTGAATCGCATTTTGATGCATTGGTGCAATTGTGACCTGTAAAACTGACCAAACTGCGGAATGTTTGACGAGATTCATCTAACGCAATACCATAAGAAACAATGTTAGACACACTGTTGTCGCCAATATGAATCATTTTTGTCCCGGTATCAGATTGTTGACCGTCACGTGTTATTGTTAAAGAAAAAAAGTCGCTATGCGCATTGTTCCCGGTCAAAATCGTCGATGGGTATTTCCATGTTTTTGCAGAACCAATTTCTATTTGTGTCCAATTTAGTGTTGCATTGTTTTCGCATTTTCCACGTTTCGTTACAAAATTTAGTATCCCACCAGATTGTTGCCCGTCAATGTATTTTCCTGCGTACCAATTTTGAACGGTTGAATATTTTACGCGTGCATTGTCGCGCACAATAATTTCAACAACGCCACTGTGTAATTGATGGTTTGGACGGCGTGGGGCACTGCAACCTTCCATATAACTAAGGGTGGAACCCGTGTCTGCAATAATTAAGGTGCGTTCAAATTGTCCGATTTTTGCGGTTTCTATTCTAAAAAAACTGGCCAAATCAATTGGGCATTTAACGTTCTGTGGAATGTATACGAATGTTCCATCTGAAAATACGGCGGCATTTAACGCAGCGAAAAAGTTGTCGTTTTGTGGAACAACAGTCCCTAGGTGTTCTTTGACTAAATCAGGATATGTTTTTACTGCCTCAGACATGGGTAAAAAAATTATGCCTAATTTTTTCAATTCATCTGTGTATGATGTGTGAACAGATTTGCTGTCTATGACTGTGTCGGTTGCCATTCCCATTAGGGCACGTTGTTCTGTGTCGGATAAACCCATTTTTTTATATGTTTCTTGCAAATCGCTATTATTAATCGGTTTTACATCATTGTAATAATTCAAATCGTCATAGTTTATTGGGTCGAAATCTATTTCCGCCCAGTGCGGTTCTGACATTTGTTTCCATGCCTGAAATGCGCTTATGCGCCAATCTAGCAACCACGCAGGTTCGTGCCTACGTTCAGATATTTCGCGAACAAGATTTTCAGATAACTTTGTCATAATTTTCGGAATTTGCCAGTTGTTGTGCCTGGGCAAAGAATGTGATTGATTGCCCCAGCAGGCCGTCTGTAAATGTTGAAGCCAAAATTCCATCTGGGTCAGTTGTGGTCAAATAGTGCAATAATTTGTTTGCGCGGATCATATAGTTATCTACGTTGCGGGCGATTTCAGGGTCCAATTTAATTCCGCGGCGCAGTTTTTCAAGGACAAATGGATTTTTACCATATTCGTCCATTATTCCGCCAAGGGCGCGCCATAACGGATGCTCTGTTGTCTGTCGTGGCATAACATCGGTTGTTGCCATTATCGGAATCAGATTTTGTAATAAATCTTGGTAAACGATCTCTGCATTTTCTGCGACGGCATTTGTCGCAGTTTTTGTTTTTAATACAGATTGAATCTTTACAATCAAATTGTATTGGTATTCCAATGTTTTGTTTATATTCTTAATATACTTACTGTTTCTGTACGCATAGAATAGAACAAATAACAACACAAGTATAACAAAACCAAGCAAAGCAAAAAGATTTATCATGTTTATCCCCATTTTTACGAACAGTATAACATATAATTTCCCGATTCGCTTAAATTTATGTTTTGATTTATTTTAGCCCTTGCACCGATTCGACCAAATTGTTATAATAAGAATAATTATCAAGGAAAGAACTGAAATTTAGGAAAGGAAGATATTATGTTCCGTAAGATTTTGATTATAGCAATGTCTATGACTGCCGCAGGGTATTGTTTTGCTGCGGATGGTCTGCCCCAGGTCGTTACATCAGAAGTTTTTTATAGCCAGGATAGGGGCGTGGATGAAAATGTTTATACAGAAACAGTTGAAGAACAACGTGTTTTTGAACAGGTTCGTGATATCCCTGCGTGGCCTATCGCGGGGTCGGATGCTGATGTTACGGTTGGGTGTACGGATTCTGTGTGTTCAGATGCCTCAGATGATAATATTCGAATTGTTTCCAAAATTGGTAATGATTTAGTTGTTGAAAATAATTTTGATTTCGGGGCACGTGGTGATTTCGGTGGCTGGTCTGGTGGGGCAAATATGCTGCATGGTAATCAAATTCCGGTTGGGTTTGATAATGAGTGTGCATCGGGGTTGGAAATGCCGTTGTTGCGACGTGAGGTTTTAGAAGACGATGGTGGTAATGTGTTGGCGGTGTCGCGCAGTGCACGTAAAGATTGTAATGACAAATATGCTGATGGTTATACTGCATATCTGGCGCGTATGGGGCTGTCAGAAAAAGATGTTGCACAGGATGATGATATGGGTGTTTTACAAGAGGTTAATGAAGAAGAAATTGGTGTAAATGTTACCGCAGATGCTGAATCACCGGTTGTGCTGGTGGATCAGGTTCGTTCGTGGGTCGTTGCCAATGGTCAGACATTGCGTGAAGTTTTGCAAAATTGGTGTGACAAGGAAGGATGGGACTTGGTATGGACAACATCTCGTGAGTATCCGATAGAGGCAAGTGCTGTGTTCAAAGGTCGTTTCGTTGATGTCGCATCGGCGTTGGTTCGTAATTTTGGACGTGCGACCCCAGTGCCGTATGCAAAATTTTATAAGGGAAATCGTGTTTTGGTAATATCAACCACAGAAGAATAATATAAGATATTCAATCGCCGTAGGAGAAATGAGTATGAAAAAAATTATAGAATTGTTTGTCGTTTGCGGAATTGTGTGTGCGGGGTTGGTTGGTTGCGCAACAAAATATTCTGCCAAGGTTGCAGGTACAGTTGATCAAGATTTTGTTAATGCGTATGATGCGTTTGAAATGGCCAAGAATCCACGCGCCCGCGTTGCCAGTGGTGATACCGTTTCTATGTCCGAAGGAGTGTGGTTGGGTAATAAATCAACGGTATTGGAACATAAAAATAAATTGCCTGCGCAGTTAGAAACAGATACCGGGGTAACCATATTAATGGATGAACCGGTCACAATTCAGGTGTTGGCGAATAATATTAATTCTGTTACAGGGATACCTGTGAAGATAGATAGTCAGGTTAATTCTGAAAAATTGAAAAAAACAATGAATGTTGCCTATACAGGCAAGTTGTCTGGATTATTATCACAGGTTGCAACAGATTTGGATTTGTTATGGTACTATGATAAAAATTCTATTGTGTTTTATGAAACAGAAACGCAAACGTTTACTTTATATGCTTTAGGAACAGATATTTCATATCAAACATCTGTGGAAACAGATAATAATAATCAGGTGTCTTTGGAATCTACGTTAAAGGAATGGGATGAAGTTGAAAGTGCAATAAGTGCAATTATTGGACGTAATAGTAATGCTGATTTCACTGTGTCCCGCAGTTTGGGAACAATAACTGTTACTGCGTCGCCGTCTGTGTTGGCGCGTGTTGGGGAATATATCGATAAACAGAATAAACGTTTGTCGCAATTGGTGACAATCGATGTTAAGGTTTTGCAGGTTTCAATCGCAAATAATTCTGCGTTTGGGTTGAATTTGGCGGCGGCTGTTAATACGGTGTCTGGCCTGGAAATAGTGTCCAGTCCGAAAACACCGCTCGCAACAACAGAGGCCAGTTCGTTGAATGTTGCGGTTTTGAATGATATTGCGCCTGGGGGATCGTTGGAACGTGTTGCTGGGTCAAATGCATTGATTCAGGCGTTGGCAAAGCAGGGCAAGGTGTCGTTGGTGACGAATGTTGGTGTTACAACGCGTAATAATCGTGTCGCACCGGTTAATAACACAACACGTACGGGATATATTAAACGATTCGAATCGCGTAATTTTACAACGGTTGAATCTTCAACAGTGGACCAGGAAGATTTGGAAACAGGTTTTTCAATGCAGTTGTTGCCAAATGTTTTGGAAAATGGTCGTATATTGTTGTTGTTCAGAATGTCTGTGCGTGAATTGTTAAAAATGAACACACAAACGATAGGTGAGGTTACATTGCAATTGCCAGAGGTTGAAGAACGCAGCTTTATGCAGGAAGTTATTATGGAATCAGGACAAATGTTGGTTGTGTCTGGGTTTGAAAAACAGACAAACAACGATACGCGCTATGGTTTAGGTGAAGCAGATTTTATGGCGTTGTCCGGATCGCGCGAAAGCAAATCCGAACGTGATGTGTTGGTTGTTATTTTGACCCCACAGGTTTTAATTAGCCCAATGGATGCTGCACGTACGATTCAACAACACTGGGGTGCACCGTTAAATTAAGGTGTTAAGAAAGTTGTAGGAGGAAAAATGTTAAAAAAAATTTTTTTAGTTTGTGTGTTGTTTCCATTGTGTGTGCATGCTGATATTGCATCAACAAGTTATGTTGATACATCGTTTGATCGTGTTGCTTCGAGGATTCCCGATTCTTACACAAAATTAGAAATGGATAATAGATTGGCAAGTAAGGCAGATGTGTCTGTTTCTGATACTATTGCGACAACACGTCCAAGTGGAACACCGGCAACGGGACGGGCATTTATATGGGTTTCTGAAAATTAAATTAATTAACGTAGAAAAAACGCCGATATCGGCGTTTTTTTAATAAATTAAAATTTATAAACTATGCGATTTTAGCAACTTTCTTTGCCAAACGTGAAACCTTACGTGAAGCACGTTTCTTGGGCATAATTTTTCCAGCAGATTTCATAATTTTGCTTTCTGCAGATTTAACGGCCGCAACTGCAGCTGCTTTGTCGCCAGATTCAATTGCCTTTAATGCCTTCTTGGTTTCGGTTTTAACAGCACTACGACGTGCAGTATTTATAGAATTTTTCTTTATCGTAACCAAAATTCTTTTTTTAGATGACTTATGATTTGCCACGTTATTTTCCTTTTATTTTGTTAAGTTTTCTGTTATTTTATAGAAAACAAACATAAAATCAAGGAAAAATAACATGATATACGTTTTTGGAATTATAATTGCTTATTTGTTGGGTTCTGTTCCAATGGGTCTGTTGTTGACGCGTTGGGCAGGCAAGGGTGATATTCGCAGTGTTGGATCTGGTAACATTGGTGCAACAAATGTGTTGCGGGTTGGCGGACTGCGCCTGGCGGGGGCAACATGGTTGCTAGATATGTTCAAGGCAATTGTTGCCGTATTAATTGGTCGCTGGATTGGTGGGGCGGCGTTTGGTGCATGGTGCGGTGTTGTCGCAGTTATTGGGCATTGTTATCCTGTATGGTTGCGGTTTCGTGGGGGCAAGGGTATTTCAACATTGTTCGGTGTTGTTTTAGCGGTCAGCCCATTGACATTTATAATATGTGGTATTGAATGGTTGGTCGTTGCGCTGCTGTCGGGATTTTCATCGTTGGGCGCGATAGTTGTATTTTGTTTGTTGCCGTTATTCGGATTTTTAATCAGTGCAAACGTTGGTTTTGCGTTTCTGGCGATTGCATTGTTATGTTTGTGGCGTCATTATCAAAATATAGTGCGTCTAATTCATGGTGACGAATCGCGTGTCGAATGGAAATGGAAAAAATAGATTTGAATCGCGCCATTGTTTTGGCGCGTTTTTTATTTGTTCTTGGTTTTATGCGCAATTTGTGATATAATGTGCCAAAGTATTAGCGCGGGAGGAATTTTATGAATAAATTATTATCTGTATTTGTGATGATTATGTTTATAGGAACGGCGTTTGGCGCAGATGGAAATAATGCACGTTCGCGTTCGGGGTTGGCGGGGAATAACGCACGTGTTTCAATGGTTGCGCAGTTGCAATCATCAAAAAAGCAAACCGTAGATGTTCCTGTGGCGGATAGTGCGGTTCCGTTGGATCCTGAAAAGGTTGGGCCCATGATACCAGATCCAAATAATGCGATGCCTGCATCACAGCCGAGCAGAAAGGATACACGTGACAAGGAAAGACAGGCATGTTTGAATAATAATATTGGTGTTGGTAATACGTTTGTTTGGGCGTCGCGTTATAGCAATACATCGAATTATTCGTATATGGTTGAAGATACGGAAGAACCCGAAAATAATGTTTGTTTCGTTAAGGTTGATATGCGTTCTGACGATTCACGTATATCGTTGTCTGATGTGCCGAGTAAGTATTTCCAATGGGGGCAGAATATTACATGTGGTTCATGGGCAAATGAAGATTCCTTGCGCCAGCGTATTTTGGATGCAAAAAAGAAAGGACGCACGTGGGGAACGGTTGCTGGCGCGGTTGGTGGTGCCGGATTAGGGGTCGGTGCGATGGAATTATTTGGAAACAAATTGATTGGTGGGGCCGTAGAAGGTCAGCAGCGAAAGGATTTATCTGATGTTGAAAAATTGCAGGCGCAGTTGTCTAATTTGAAACGGGAAAATAAAGCGCAATATGATGCTTTGGTTAAAGATATTACAGATTTAAAGGATGCGTGTGGTAAAATTTCTGGTGATAAGCCTGCGGCGTGCAGTGGTGGGTACATAGATTTATTGTCTGTGTTAGATTAATTCAGAAAATCGCCATTTTGGCGATTTTTTTATGCCAGATGTATAAGATATTTTCTATAATCCGGTCATGTCAGATTTATTTAGTAAATTATTGTTGTTGCGCAGTCCTGGGATAGGACCGGTCAAATATAACGAATTGGTTAAAAAATTCGGGTCTGTGGAATTGGCGGCGGAATCGTTAATGGCAAATTCGACCTTACGCGATTCGGTATTACGGGAAATTGATTCAGCCCAGAAATTAGACATACATTATATATGTGACGATTCGGAATTTTATCCGGCGGGGTTAAAGAATATAAAAAATCATCCGCCTGTGATAACGGCGCGTGGAAATATAGAAACGTTGAAAAAACGAATCGTATCAATGGTTGGAACGCGTCATGCAACCGCATTTGGAATGTCGTTTATGTCAGATTTGGCGCAGGCATTTGTGGAAAATGGATTTGCGGTCGCATCTGGGATGGCAATCGGTACGGACAGCAGCGCCCATCGTGGCGCATTGCGGGGTGTGGAAAATAGTCAAACAATTGCGGTTCTGGCGGGTGGGGCAGATTATATATGGCCACTTGAAAATGAAAAACTATATTATGAAATTATAGAACGCGGTGTCGTTATTAGTGAAATGCCGGTTGGATATGTGCCCAAGGGGACAAACTTTATTCAGCGTAATCATTGGATTGCAGGTTTGGCAGAAAAATTAATATTGGGTGAAGCAGATGCCAAATCAGGCAGTATGGCAACAGCCCGATTCGCAATTGAATATGGTGTGCCATTGTATGCTGTTCCGTCACATCCGTCGGATTCGCGCAGTGTTGGACCGAATTCGTTAATCGCATCAGGGAATGCAAAGTTATGTATGGGGGTATCTGATTTCTTTGATGGCGAACATCCGGCAAATGCAAGTAAGAAAATATGTGATATATCCGAATCGGAAAATGCGATTTTAGATGCATTGGGGTTAATTCCTGTGTCCGAATCTGTATTGGCAAATATTGTCAAAAAATCAATTTCGGAAATTAAGTGCAGTTTGGTTGTTTTAGAATTG
>JBKSNB010000123.1:0-7845 GCA_046882025.1 Alphaproteobacteria bacterium
ACAACACAGAAAAATTTTCCCATTATGTCCATTTGCTCGTGCAATGTTTAACAAATACCCTGAATTTGACGACGTTAGAATAGCACACTAAAAAAACATAAAAATATCCTTGCACATTATAATGTTGCTATCTATAATACGCGCATATATACAAAAGGAGAAAAGTTATGAGATCATCATTTATTTTAACTGCTGTTTTAGGGGCAACATTGGCCGGGGCGGCATCGGCTGCGGATGTTACAATATATTATTCCCCTACATGTCCACATTGCCATCATGCACGCGAATTTATAGAAAATAAATTAGTATATGAATATCCATCTATTAATGTAACAGAGGTTAACGTTACGTTGCCTGAACACCAGGGTGCATTTTCAGACGCATTGAAAAAATGTGAATACAAATCAGGTGGCGTTCCTGTGATTGTTATTGGTGACAAATGTTTTCAGGGCTATGCGGACTATATGCAGACAGAATTACGCGACGCAGTCGAAGTAGATATGTCGGAAGACAATAAAACCTTTGCCAAGAACGTCATATCAGAAATGGATAAAGACGCTGAGGCATATAGATCTAGTCACAAATCTGAAGCCGCAACGATAACAGAATACACCGCTGAATCAGCGGATGAAAAAAAAAATAAATAATACGGGTTCTGTAATTGGTTTTTATGCTTTATTAATCATATTGGTTGGCGCACTAGGGTTTATGTTGGTGCGCAAACCAAAAAAGAAATAAGCAGGTAGCAATATGTTTGATTTGACAGTTTTAGATTACATCTATGTTGGCGTTATAGTTTTATCTACTATTTGGGCAACATTTCGTGGTGGTGTGTATGAAACAATATCCACATTGGCGTGGGTGGTTGCGGCGGTTGCTGCACGATTTGTTTCACCATGGCTGGACACATTGTTACAATCGTGGTTTAAACTGTCTGAATCAACCGTCGGAACATTGGTTGCATCATACTTTATTGTATTTTTTGTAATATTATTATTAACGGGTATCGTTAATTCTAAATTGCGCGATAAAATACAGCGCAGTGTATTAAATGTGACCGATAAAACGTTGGGTGTAATATTTGGTATTATTCGCGGTATTGTGTTAATGGGTGGTTTATATTGGTTGGCGTTATGGTATTATTCTGATACCCCCAGATTGCCATCATGGATTGAAAACGCAAAAACACGTCCAATTGTTCAGATGACGGCGGTAAAAATGGATCAATGGTTTGTTCCTGGGGCTGAAAACAAATTATTACAGCGTGATGTTGCGGGTTCCAAGGAAGCAATTGAAATTTATAACAACCTGATAAATCCAGCGGTAAAGTCAGATGCAAAACCCGATTCTAATGATACAACAAATGATGAAGATACCGGTTATAAACAATCTGAAAGAACCGCATTGGAAAATCAATTGCTACAGATAGAAACCGTCGCCAATGTTATAGACGAACGTGAATCAGCCGAAGAAACAAATAAAAATAATCAGTAAAAAACACCGCCCAAACGGGCGGTTTGTTTTAATATGATATTTTTGTTATTATATCGTCCAATTCTGCCTTGTAATTAGCAATCGTGATAGAAGTTGGAAGTGTCGATGTATCATAATTATTGACACGATATTTCATTTCTATTGCTTCTTGTTGCATGTTTTTACCAGATATAATCATGCGAATTGGCGCAGCAATCAAATCCGCATCTGCAAATTTTTCACCGGCACGCGCATCGCGTGTATCAAGCAAAACCTCTGTCCCACAAGATTTCAATTGTTCGTATATTTCGTTTGCTAATTTAACACACTTACCATCTGTATCAGGCAACGCAATTATTTCAATCTTGAAAGGTGCAGTTGCCATGTTCCAAATTGGTCCTTTGTCATCAGAACTTTCTTCCATAATTGCCGCCATCGTACGACCCACACCAATACCATAGCACCCCATAATTGGATTCTGGCTGGTGCCATCTGGGGCTGTATAAGTTAAATCCATGGATTTAGAATATTTTGTTCCAAGTTGGAATATATTACCAATTTCAATACCACGAACCTTGCGCATTTTTTTACCACACTTTGGGCAAATTTCTGTATCACCATCAATTACTTCCTTGTTAGCATTAAAGCCACAATCACACAAATATATTGTGTCTTCGCCCATATCGTTTACCAGTTGGAATTCGTGAGCAACACTGCCCCCCATATCCCCAGTTGATGACAAGACATGAACAAAATTCTTTAATCCACAACGTTTAAAAATTTTGGTATATGCGTTCAAACAACGATTATAATATTTTTCTAAATCTTGAACACTGTCATGGAAAGAATACGCATCTTTCATTATAAATTCACGTGTACGAATCAACCCAGCACGAACACGCAATTCATCACGAAACTTTGTTTGAATTTGATAAACCATAAAAGGCATTTGACGATATGTTTCCAAAACACTTTTAACAAAGTCAACAACAACTTCTTCGTGTGTTGGGTTTAATACATAATCAACACCTGCACGTGACTTAAATTTCGTCAAAACATCAACCGTATCATAACGCCCACTTTGACGCCATAAATCCGCGCCACTAACCACAGGCATTAAAATTTCTTGACCATCAATGTTATCCATTTCTTGACGTATAATATTTTCAATATTTTTAACAACACGCCAACCCAGCGGTGACAATGTATATCCACCCTGAAATGTTTGATATATATAACCACCTTTAACCGCAATTTTGTGTCCATGTGTTGTCGCACCAGCAACATCCCCAATCAAACGTTTAACACATAATTTTTCAATTTTCATTTTTACTTCTCTTGTTTATTTTTTAATTCCATATATTTATCCGAAACAATTTTATGCAGTTTCAATGCAATTTCTTTTCTGTCCATATTCCCCAAACGGGGCACGGGCAAAACATGAATATCAACCAAGAATCCGCCCAGGACCATAATGTGAAAAACCTGGCCAAATGCACTGCGTTCACGTTCACATGTGGGCCCCACATCTTGTTTTGCATTATCAAAATACCCAAAATGATTTGCCATATCCGTATCACTGATTGGATTACCGTTGTGATAGCGATAATTCATCACAACCGGTTGAATGGTCAAATCAGCGTTTCCTTCAACAATATTGAACAAAGTGCTTTTGAATTCCTTTACATATGCACCGTTGGTAGTTGTACCCTCAGGAAATAAAAACATCGGATACGGTGAATGTTGCATTTGATTGCGCACCGCATCCAACGCATCCATAGCATGTGACGGACGCCTATCAACAAATATAACACCGAACTTCTTTGCCAACCATCCAACCAATGGATATCCCGCAATATCTATCTTGCCAAAAAACGTCGCGCCAAACGCCACCGGCATAGAAACAAATTCAAAAACAGATATATGATTACACACACATAATAATGGACGTTTTTCAGATAATTTGCCGTTTACCCTGACCCGAATGCCCGTCCAAAATGCCATTGTCCGCATAAAGAAACGCATATACGCAACAGATGCGCGCCCCGTCGGGATTAAGCATATCACAGGAACGTGCAACAGAACCGAAATCCAAAACATAATGAACTTTATTACGGCAAATGTTGTGTTAAAAATATTCTGCTGACGTGGATGCTGCATAACTATTCTTCTTCGGTCGGTGAATCCTGAACAAATTCGGCATCTGCCGCATCCTCACGTAACAAGAAATTGAAAAACGCATGAACCGCCTTGAACGCGCCAGTAATTGGTGACGTCAAAACACGTGCCAACATATACAATGGACCATGTTTTATATTCAAATCAGCGAATGCGTTTTCACTGCCTGCGAAATGTTTTTGGTATGCCTTGTCAACATCCTTGGTTTGAACCATTACAAATACGTCATATGATCCAAATTGTTTATCCACAAACACACCGCGGCCAAATGTCGCCCCCAGGCGTAAATATCCCTTGATAAGTGGGGTCATTTCTTTTTTTGCCCTATCCTCGTCTACGAATGCACGTGGCAGAATATTCATCTGGGACAATTTCGGATTTACATCAGGCGCAAACGCATCAGTATTAACCGTTGCGCGCAGGTGCAGTGGTGATAAATAGTTATAATACAAATATGATATTGCCTGGGCAGAATCCGCCGGATTTGTTCCAACCCACGATGGAACACCAAACAATATCGCAATTTTACGTTTCACAACATATTCGCACAAACCCGCCCACAACAGTCGCATTACCAATCCATTTTCACGATATTCTGCATCAACACAGGCACGCGACATTTCCGCAATATTACCATTAACATTTTTGATTTTTGCGATATTAAATTCTGTTTCTGTATAGAAGCCACCCATTTTTTCGGCACCCTTGCGATCAATAATACGATACGTTCCAACAATTTGCCCATTGTGAAAAACCGCCATATATTCGGCATACGTATCATACGCATCATATTCTTCGCGTAAATTTTTTTGTTCTTCGGTTGGGGTTGCGTTTTCTTCTTCACAAAACACAGTATAACGTAACTGGCGCACCTGGCGGCGTTCTTCTTTGTTCCGCGTTAAACGTACTTCGTAATCACGAACTTTTATTGCCATAACATAAATCCTTTATCAAATACAGGTTAAGAATACCAAACAAGTGGCAAATTTTCAATATTTTATTTTAATTCATCCGCTAATGTTGCAATAGCGATTGCATACCAATTAGAACTGTTCCATTTCTTTATCCGATAAAAATTAGGATACGTTAAATAACCTGTAATTACCGCCTTTGGCTGAACATCTAAATCCGCCGATGCAATGTCAGTGTCTGCGTTTTTTTCTAAATCATGCCTATCAACGATCAAACCCGCTAACATTGAAGAATTTGGAATTGCACTGCCATCGGGATTTGTTATACCATAATACGCCCATTCAGAAAGGGTTTTCTTGACATCACCCCCCAAAAAAGATTGGTCTATATCCGCAGGTAAAATCACTTTGCGCACAATTCGTTCCTTTGGATTCCAACCCAATTTATGCAAATAATTACCCGCACTACACATCGCGTCACTGATATTATTAATTATATCTATGCGACCGTCACCGTTGCCGTCAACGCCATATTGTGACAATGTTGTTGGAATAAATTGAAAATGCCCCATTGCCCCCGCCCAACTGCCATAGATGGAATTAATATCCAAGTGGTTTTTGTCTGCGATTTTCATCAGCGCCAATAATTGTTTAGTAAAAAATGTTTCGCGCCGACCGTTATACATCAACGTCAAAAAAGCATCCGTCAATTTATGGCGCGCCTTTACATCACCAAAATTTGATTCCATACCCCAAAACGCCAATATAACATGCGGTTGAACACCATACATATTTTCAACACGAGATAACATTGTTGGGTATTTTGCACGCATCCCGCGACCATGTTTAATACGTTTGGGACTAACCGTACGATCCAGGTATCCCGATAGAGTCAATTTGAATTCTGATTGATTTTTGTCACTTCTGACAATAGATGGTATAAACGCCGGCGATTTTAATGTTGCATCTATGGTTTCTGCAGAAATATTTTCAGACACCGCACGAGAGCGCACATCATCCAACATTTTATACCAACGTTCCGTGTCAAACGCGCCCATATCCGCATACAGATGTATCGGAAAAAGCAACAGAAAAATGGCACTTGTTAAGCGTTTCATTCTTACCATGACCCATATATTATATCACTAAAAAGATAATTTCAAACCAGCATATAATCCGAACGATTGCCATGTCGCACTTTTTAATGCCTCTGTTATATGCTCTGTATATGCGGGCGTTGTTTCTATGACCCAATCACCATCTGAATTCAGGTAAAATTCGGTATATTCAGCCCAATACTGTTCACCATCTATCTTGCCAACATGGTAACAATTTGTATCTGCCTTTAATACCAACTGTAACCAACTAGCTAACTTCAAATCATATTCTATTTCTGCCTTGTACGAGTATGCACCATTACGACCTTCATCTAAGAAACTTGGGTTCTGTTGCCAATCTGTACGATTTGGCCATGTCCCTTCGGAAGAATATTTTGGCAATCCAAACTGAACATAAAAACGCAATTTGTCGGACAAAGTCATTTGTTTTTCCACTTCAAGTCCAAAATAAAAACCACTCCATGTTGTTTCATATATATGTGTTGTTCCGCCAACGACAATTGGACCGTCTGCGCCAATAATTACACACTGGTCTGCATCAACACCCCATGGAACATACCCCATGCTTTCGTCATACGCATCACCCACAACCAGGTCTGGACCTATCAATGATATAAGGCCGGTGCTGCTATACGGGGCAAGATGAATATCCGTTGGTGACAAACATACCTGGTCCAACCCACCATTATACGCATCATTCGCCATATTTGTCGGGACAGTATAATACTGTGGTGTGCCCATATCATCAACAGTACCAAAAACATAATCCCCACCGGTCGTCAACAAAGGAATATAAACCCCAGGATTTGGATAATAATGATCTGACATCTGCAAATTGTGCTTAAATATTTCATATCCAATACGCGGTGACAATTTCCATCCACCAATATCCCATATATGATGTGCGGACAATCCAAAATCGATACGATGACTTTTACCACTTTCATCACCAACGGATATAGTAAATATTCCATATTCAGGATATGACCAATCATATGGTTTTAAGTCATAGTCCATAGACAAACCACCATTTGACATTATGCCATACGTATAGTTACCATATACACCAAAATCAAACTTTCCAACTGTAAAATTATGATCAAATCCCGCAGTAAATTCATTAAAAATCATGTCATCCCATTCCAGGATAGAATTTACACCTGTTTCAAACTGAAAATCTGCAAACCGACGCGAATATCCCGCATAAATATTTGTTTTCTTTTCTGTATCAACCGGCAAAGCTATACCGTTTGTTGTCATCGTGCTGTTTGCAGCATAATTATCAAATGACCATGAACTGTTTTGAACGCCATTGTTGCCCATAACAGGAACCTGATACGAATACACCTGACCAGCAGCCACCTGTCTTTGACCAGATGGGTAAACGTAATTCGTATTTCTAGTAGATTGCTGGGACCTATTATACCCAACCTGACTTGTGGTCGAACGAGCGGTATTTTGGTAATACCCACCCACCCCATTAGACGCCGCAAACGCCGCAACAGGCAACATACAACCAATTAAAATGCTATAAAATTCCTTTCTCATCATATCTTTTATACAACATTATAACACAAATCTGCAAATGAAAAAAGTTATTTGTCATTTGATTTTTTATTATCTGATATTATGATGTTTTTATGGTCAAGGTGCATAATATTTACATACATGTCCCATTTTGCATATCAAAATGCAATTATTGCGCATTTTTTTCGCGGGTCGATATTTCCCCTGATTGGGAAACATATGCAACAAAAATCATTTCAGAAATTACCAATTGGGCACAAATCGTGAATCATTGTGATGTTCCAACCATATTTTTTGGTGGTGGCACCCCATCATTAATGCCAACGGCAATATTTGACCGAATTTTGACAAATATAAACAAAAATTTTAGTATTTCCGATGATTGTGAAATAACAATCGAATCAAACCCTGGAACATTAGACAACACGAAACTAAACGAATTTATATCATGTGGTGTAAACAGATTGTCAATTGGTGTTCAATCCCTGGATGATAAAACACTAAAATTTTTGGGACGACGACACAGTGTAAAAAACGCATTAGATTTGATTGGGTGTGCACAGACAAAAAACATTAATCTGAATGCTGATTTTATATATGGCCTGCCTGGACAAACGCCGGCGGACATAATTCAATTA
>JBKSNB010000124.1:0-5879 GCA_046882025.1 Alphaproteobacteria bacterium
ACGCTGTGTGGTTGGCAGCGTTTGTTCCGCATGGTGTGAAAAGTGCGCTGGATGTTGGAATTGGGACTGGTGGGGTTTCAGTGTGCATTGGGTGGCGATACCCAACAATAAAAATAACCGGAATAGACGTTTCCGATGATATGCTGAACGAATGCGCAATTAATGCAGAACTTAATAATATTTCAATATCATTGGTCAAACAGGATATTTTAACATGGAAAACAGATATGGTTTTTGATGTTGTTGTGTCTAATCCGCCGTATTTTAAGGGAAATCCTGCGAAACATAATGCGCATCACAATGTTGATTTGCGATTGTGGACCCAGGCATGTATGCGGCGCGTTAAACCTCGTGGTTGGTTTTGCACGATTGTTGATGCCACCCAGACGGCATCTGTGTTGTCCGAAATGGCAAACAAATGTGGAGACATTGATATTTTGCCGTTGTTTAGCAATAAAAATACTGCTGAACGTGTGCTGTTACGGGGCCGTGTGGGCACAAAGGGCGGGACAACTTTGTTCGCCGGTATAAATATTAATGCTGTTCAAATTTTGCACGACGGCTTGACTATTGATGAATATTTGACTACACTGAAACCATAATGTTGAATTTTATAACGCGATATTTTACATCGTTGTGGTCGTTTATTACTGCACCTTTTCGGGCAGTGTGGCGTTTTATTGCGCGACTATTTCCCCCACGTGAATTTACCGTTATGGATATTCCCCGTGGTAATGTGTACAGTTTTCAGCAGAGCAGTTTTTGGCGCTTTACCAAGTTTTGTGGTAAAATAGGGTTGGTTTTATGGGCGTCCTGGTCAACGTATGTGTTTGTATATCATCGCCCGTTGTTGCAGAAACGAACCGAACAATTGGCATTTGAGACGGCGCAACATGAACGTCATATGTTGGATTTGCAGACGTATTTGGCAAAATATAATGAATTGACCCAGAATTTGAATGCAATTGATAATAAGTTCTTGATGGATAAAAAACTGACTGATTCACAAAAGGAAGATTTAACAGCGAACCGTGCAAAAATTTGGGGGGAAATGGATTTCTTGCACACACGTATAGTTGAAATGTTTTCTGATTATGATTATTCACCTGAATTCGTAAAATTGGCTGATTTATCGATAGAATATGAATTGACCCGCAGTGAAAATGAAGTAATAAAAAAACAAAATGCGCAAATGTTGGAATCTATGGAATTGGTCGCAGATGCTGATAATATGATTGTTGATACGGTGGCAAAAATGACTGCTGAAAATACAGATGAATTGCGGTCTAAGGTTAAACAGATAAATACAACATTGGCGTCATTGGGAATATCAGAATCGACATTGATTCAGAATGCTAATAAATATACGAATCCCTTGGTGGGTGCGGCGTTTTCACCGCTGAATATTGATAAAAAATTGGATGAAAAATACCAGAAATTGGCTGATGAATTGGAATTGTGGCATGGCCTGTCACGTATAACGACATTGTTGCCGTTGGGGGCACCTGTTAAAAATCCGCGGGTGACATCTGCGTATGGAACGCGTACAGACCCATTTGACAAGAAATCATCAAAAAAGCACAAGGGTATAGATTTTGCGGGTAAAATAGGAACTGAATTGATGGCGGTTGCGCCTGGACGTGTTGTGTCTGCGGGTGAACGTGTTGGTTATGGAACAACAGTCGAAATTGATCATGGACTTGGGTTTTCAACATTGTATGCACATATGTCACGGGTAAACGTGTCCCGCGGGGATTGGGTGCGACCGGGAACCATTGTTGGGTTGGCTGGATCAACAGGGCGATCGACTGGGCCGCATTTGCACTATGAAATTCGGTATAAGGGGCAACCATTTGACCCATCAAAATTCGTAAAGGAGTAAAAGGGAAATGTTGGCATTTACAAACGCAGATGATAAGCAATCGCCTACGGTCGTTGGGGCAGGTTGCAAAATAGATGGCGATATCAAGACGGATAATACGATTCAGATACACGGTCACGTTAATGGCAATGTTACGGCTGATACTGTGATTATTGGTCGCGGTGGTTCCGTTGTGGGCAAGGTTGTCGCAGAAACAATGTTTTTGCATGGCTCGTTGGACGGTCCGGCAACAGTATCCACTGCAAATGTATTTAGTAATGCTAAAATGGTTGGAATACTGTCGTATCGTACATTGAATATTACCAGTAATACTGGGTTGGAATGTAAATTGACCAAACTGGGAACCAAGGGTGGAAAGAATGAGTGAAAATATATCAAAAGTATTTATTGCCGCCGATCATCGTGGTGTTGGGTTAAAATTGTATTTAATAGAAATGTTATCTGCAGCCGGTTATCAGGTTGTTAATTTGGGTGTTGATGATCCGGATACAATGGTCGATTTTCCTGATGTGGCACATGATTTGGCTGATGCAATGTTGGACGATAGCAAATCGCGTGGTGTTTTAATTTGTGGTACCGGGGCAGGGATGGAAATTGCCGCAAACCGTTATTGCCACCTTCGTGCATCGCGTTGCTATACCCCGTCACAGGCGCGTGACGATCGGTTTCATGATGATATTAATGTTATTGCATTATCGGCAGATGATATCGATATTGAAATTGCCTATTTGTGTGTGCAGGCATTTTTAGAAAGTCCGTTTGATAATATTGAACGTCGCAGACGCAGAATAGAAAAAATTTCTTAATAAAAAAACCGGTTTTCACCGGTTTTTTGTTTTTTTGTGTAATATCTTGTTTAATTCAGGATTGTATTTGAAATATTTGTGCGTTCTGGGAATAATATGATTTGCGATTTCGGAATTCGGAACAGATTTTTCTGGAACAGTATTATTCCAATCTATTTGTGGTTTCGGCGGTCGTTTTTTGATGTCAAAAACCAAACCAATGTACGGACAGTGACCCGGAACCAAATATTCTTGGTGCATCGTTTCGTAGGTGAGTGAATTGCCGTTGTGCTTAAAACAACTATCATGACCGCTGTTTTGTACACGTTGCGATGCATTGGGCGAATAGCATGTGCATTTATGTGTTTCAGGATCCAACATGTCACACCTGATGTTTGTCAGATGTATTGTCCCCATATTGTCAATATATTTAACCAAACAACAAACACCGCACTGTAAACATATACTTTCCCATTCTGGGGTTCCAGGTGTAATTTTTTTCTTACCTATCATTTCTTTACCACAAAATTTACTAGTTTGTTTGGAACAACAATAGTTTTGACAATTTCAAATCCATCTAGTCGCTTGGCGGCGGTATCCTTTGCAGTGGCTATGATTTCGTTTTCTGGGGCATTTGGCGCAATATCAAATTGTCCGGCACGTTTGCCATTAATTGATACGACCATCGTGACGGATGTTTTTACCAATTTAGATTCATCAAATGTCGGCCATGCTTCAAATACCAATATGTCTTTGTGTCCCAATTTTTCCCACATTTCTTCGGTTAAGTGTGGCGCAAATGGGTTCAGCATTTGTATCAATATTTCATATGCAGGGCGGGGCATATTTCCGCTAAATTGATTGATAAATTCCATCATTGCAGAAATAGCAGTGTTAAAGTGCATGTTTTCAATTCTGTCTGTAACATCTGCAATCAATTGATTTACAATGCGTTCCTGTTCAGTGGTCATTGGTTCGTCTGTCAAATTATCAGACAAATTTTCAACCCGTTTCAAGAAACGTTGAACCCCAGCCAGGGTGCCTTCGGACCAGTTTACATTTTGTTCCCACGGCCCCAGGGATAAAATCGTCATACGGCATGCATCTGCGCCCGCGCGCGCAACAACATCTGAACTCGGCACCATGTTGCCCAATGATTTTGACATTTTGCGACCATCTGACGCCATCAATAAACCACTGCTGGTGCGCTTTTTATATGGTTCAACCCCGGGAACCAGGCCCAAATCAGACATCGCCTTGTACCAAAAACGCGAATACAACATGTGGCGCGTAGTGTGTTCCATACCGCCGTTATAGTGGTCAACCGGCATCCATTTATCCAGTTGTTTGCGTGAACAAAATTCGTTGTTGTTTTTGGAATCCAGATAGCGCATAAAATACCACGAAGAACCCGCCCATTGTGGCATTGTATCTGTTTCGCGCGTTGCGTGACCGCCACATTTTGGACATGTTGTATTTACCCAATCGGTTGCGCGTGCAAGCGGACCTTCACCATCGTCGGTTGGTTTATAGTCGGACATGTATGGTTGCAACAATGGCAATTCGCTTTCTGGCACCGGCACCCATCCGCATTTGTCACAATGCACCAATGGAATTGGTTCACCCCAATACATTTGACGCGAAAATCCCCAATCTTTTAATTTATACTTTTTTGTTCCGCGTGCAAAGCCGTTCTTTTCGCCGTATTCGATTGCGGTTTTGATTGCGGGGTCTTTATCCATACCGTCTAAAAAGCCAGAATTTATGTGTAATCCGTCGCCTTCGTATACTTTATCTGGTTCGCCACCTGATAATACAGGGATAATATCCAGACTGAACTTTTTTGCAAAATCCCAATCGCGTTCGTCGTGCGCCGGCACCGCCATAATCGCACCAAACCCATAATCCATCAAAACATAGTCAGATATAAATACTGGGACTTTCTTTTGTGTAAATGGATTTGTTGCCATTACGCCGTCCAATTTAACACCAGTTTTTTCTTTGTTGACATCTGTGCGTTCAAATTCAGATTTTTGTTTCGCATCGGCAATATATTTTAATACAGGTTCAGGGTTCGTGATTTTACCGTTTTCAATCCACTTTTTAACCAAAGGATGTTCCGGTGACAAAACACAGAAAGTGACCCCAAATATAGTATCAACACGTGTTGTGTAAATTGTCATAACATCGTCATCAACACGGAAATCGACATCAGCACCGTATGAACGACCAATCCAGTTTATTTGCTGGGTTTTGACGCGTTCAGGATAATCAACCAATTTCAAATCGTCAATCAAGCGGTCGGCGTATTTTGTCATTGCCAAATTCCATTGCAATTTCATTTTCTTTTCCACAGGTCCATGACAACGTTCGCATTTGCCGTCTTCCAATTCTTCGTTGGTCAGGTTGGTTTTGCAATGTGGGCACCAATTCATTGGCAGTTCGGATTTATATGCCAAACCCGCATTAAAGAATTGAATAAACATCCATTGTGTCCATTTGATAAATTCAGGGTCAGATGTCGCAACCGTTGATTTTGGGTTAAAAGATAAACCCATAACGGAAATATCTTTTTCAAAAATCTTAATCAGTTCAGCAACAGAATCACGTGGATGTTTGCCGATTTTTGTCGCATAGTTTTCAGATGAAATACCCATTGAATCGTATCCAATAGGGTACAAAACATCAAATCCACGTTGGCGTTTGAAACGCGCCATAACATCCATACCGGTATAGGGTAGCATATGACCAACATGCAGGCCAGAGCCCGATGGAAATGGAAATTCAATTAAATTATAGTATTTTGGTTGTGAACCGTCGTTTTTTGGAACAAAGGCACGTTCGTCGTGCCAGCGTTTTTGCCATTTTTCTTCGCGTTCATGAATCTTTTTCATATCGTCTGTCATAATCAGTATCCCTTGTATAAACTTTCTGTATTTTACAGTGCGTGGCGCATTAATTCAAGTTTTTTATACAAATTTTTACTGAACATGTTTTTAGATTTTGTGTTAGAATATTTTTGTCACGATGGGTTGTCGTGATGGGGTGTAGAAACCCGAACCAGAGCGTCAGAAAGTATTAAAAATAGGGCGCATTGCGTCTTTTTTTGTGTCTGACGATAAAAATCTCCTGACTTTGGTCAGGAGGGTTGCGAATATATAGAATAAGCACACAATTCTCGTGATTGTTCTTAACCTCCTGACCACTTGAAT
>JBKSNB010000125.1:0-4654 GCA_046882025.1 Alphaproteobacteria bacterium
TATGGCATCAGCACTGGTGTATTTCGCAGGGCTAATGTTCTTTAAAAATTTCGGAATTGTTCAGCAGGAAAAAGTAATAAATAAGGTTAGTCCTAAACGAACACTGCGGGGGCTATGGATAAATGCGTTGGCATTTTTTAGACATGAAAATATGGGACGTGCGTATTTTGTGAATTTTGGATACTATGCGTTGCGGTCACTGCGCCTGCTATATGTGCCAATTATGGTCATAGAATGCGGATTTAGTGCGGAAACACTTGGTTGGGTTTTAACAATTGGTATTTTGCCGTATATAATACTCGATTTATTTATTGGAAAACTCGTTAAAAGATTCGGCAGCAAAATGTTTATGACAATTGGACTGATTTCGTTTGCGATACTTGCGGGTTGCGCAACGTTCGCGACGGGAAATTGGTTGCTGGTTATATTTGTTTTGTGGCAAATATCGGGGGCGTGTATGGAACCAGTGCATGATTTGATGTTCTTTGATAATACGAAAAAGACAGAACAATCACGTTTTTATGGTATTTTCCGAACGAGTGTTAATTTCCCCAGCGTTATAACCCCAATCGTTGGGGGCTTGGTTATTGCGTCAATGGGTGCAACGGCGGCGGTTTGGTATGTTTGTGTGGCAATTGGCCTGTTTACTGCGGCGGTTTTATGGGCGCCGCGGCGATAATTTATCGGGCTTGCGTTTTTGGGTTTTTCTGTGTATATTTCCTGTATAAATAAACAAAGGGGAAATTGTTATGGCAAAGAAAGAAGTGGCGGCAGTTGCGTCGTCTAAAAATCCAGCATTAGAATCAGCGCTGGCACAAATTCAAAAGCAATTCGGCAAAGAAGCAATCATGAAAATGGGCGATGGATCGCAACAGAATATAGAGGCGATATCATCAGGTTCGTTGGGGTTGGATATCGCACTGGGGATTGGTGGGTATCCGCGTGGTCGTATTGTTGAAATATATGGACCGGAAAGTTCAGGAAAAACGACACTCGCCCTGCATGCAGTGGCAGAGGCACAAAAGAAAGGGGGCACATGTGCATATATTGATGCTGAAAATGCACTGGACCCCAGTTATGCAAAAAAATTGGGTGTAAATGTTTCTGAATTGATTATTTCGCAACCCGATTCGGGGGAACAGGCGTTAGAGATTGCTGATACACTGATTAAATCGGGGGCGGTTGATGTCGTGGTGGTCGATTCGGTGGCGGCCCTGGTGCCCAAGGCAGAATTAGAAGGTAATATCGGTGATACGTATATGGGAACAACGGCGCGTCTGATGTCGCAATCGTTGAAAAAATTGGCAGGCAGTGTTTCGCGCACAAATACATTGTTAATCTTTATCAATCAAATACGTATGAAAATTGGTGTTATGTTTGGTAATCCTGAAACAACATCGGGGGGGAATGCGTTAAAATTCTATGCGTCTGTTCGTTTGGATATTCGGCGCACAGGTGCAATCAAGGATAAAGAAAACGTTGTTGGAAACGAAACGCGTGTCAAGGTTGTTAAGAATAAGGTTGCACCACCATTCCGCACAGTTGATTTCAAAATTATGTATGGTGAAGGTATTTCACGCGTTAGTGAAATTCTGGATATGGGTGTTAAATATAATATTATTGAAAAAGCCGGCAGTTTCTATTCGTACAATAATGAAAGAATAGGTCAGGGCGAATTGAATGCGCGTAATTGGATTAAGGATCATCCGGATGTTCAGCAGGAATTGTTGGATAAAATTATGGCACAATCTAGCGGTATTGCCGAAGAAATGACGACGGGACCAATGGATGAAGATGATGGAGATTCAACTCAAGAATAAAAAGGTGTAATCATGAATTTATCACGGGCATTTGCTGTTACAGATATAATATTATTTGGACATATATTAAACCCTTTTTGGTTGTCGCGTGATAAAAGACGCGAAATACGCAGCAATGTTATTTCGCGTGTGATACCACATTATTTTAAACGTTATTTGCCAGCAGCTGAAAATATAAAAGAAACCAAAGTAATAAATAACGATAGCAACGATAAAATTTATTCTATTTGGTTGCAGGGCGAGGAAAAAGCACCAGCGTTAGTCAAGGCGTGCTATCGCAGTGTACGGCGTCATTGCAAACAAGAATTGGTTGTGTTGGATGATAAAACTGTGTTTGATTATATAACACTGCCTGAGCAAATTATGGAAAAACGGCGTGCAGGTAAAATAAAAAATGCGCATTTTGCGGATATTTGTCGGGTCGAATTACTTTATCAATATGGTGGTTATTGGTTAGACGCAACTGGGTTTGTGACTGCGCCAATTCCAGATTGGATTTCGGATACAGATTTCTTTATGTTTTTAACCGGCAGTGTCGGTAGCCCGTATTCTTTTGTTCAAAACTGTTTTATTCGTGCACGCAAGGGTGCATATTTGCTTGCTGCTTGGCGCGCAATGATTCTTGCGTATTGGATGAATGAAAATCATAGTTTTGATTATTTTATGCACCAATTGTTATTTAAAACTTTGGTGACAAATGATGCACGTGCAAAAAAATATTTTGCAAAAATGCCACATGTAGATCAGGATCCAACGCATGCGCTTTGGTGGGCATATCAAAATGCGCCGTTTGATAAAAAGATATTTGATGAAATCGCATCAAAAACTTTCTTTCAAAAGACAACTTATCGTGGAACCGATAATATTATTCCAGGGTCTTTTGCAGATGAAATGATTAACAAAATGTAAGGGTATATTTATGCCAAAAATATCTATTATTATTCCAATGTATGGTGTTGAAAAATATCTGCGTCGGTGTTTAGATTCTGTTCAAAATCAGACCTTTAAAGATTGGCAGGCGATTTGTGTTGATGACGGTAGCCCTGATAAATCACGACAAATTGCCGCAGAATACGCCAAGGCAGATAAACGTTTTATTGTTGTTAGCAAGGAAAATGGGGGGTTATCTGATGCACGTAATTATGGTCTGCCATATGCCAAGGGTAAATACATTATGTATTTGGATAGCGATGATTTTATTCATCCGCAAACAATGGAAATAGCGTATGCATTGGCAGAAAAAAATAAATCTGATATTGTGTCGTTTACGTACGACAGAATTTACCGTCCGCGTTTAATGTTGCGTCATATTTTGCGGATGGATACTGATAATGTTGTGCCATGGGGTGCACATAAA
The DNA here is from genome assembly GCA_046882025.1 of Alphaproteobacteria bacterium. GTDB lineage: Bacteria > Pseudomonadota > Alphaproteobacteria > Rs-D84 > Rs-D84 > Enterousia. The sequence continues at coordinate 3,178 of JBKSNB010000125.1, forward strand.
AAGTATGATGTTCGCAAAATAAAAACACTTACCACGGATGATGTGTTTGAATATGCAACCGAGCGTACACATAACGGATTTAATCCAAAACGCAAATGGCTTATTAAACATTGTCAGGTTTGGAAAAATATGTATCGTCGTGAATTGGTTGCGGATACACCGTTTATAAAGGGAATTTTGTTTGAAGATTTCCCATGGTGGAGTGCAATTATGCTTAAAAAACCGCGTGTGACAATTGCGCCACTGCCCCTATATTTTTATATTCCAAATTTTGGTGGTATTGTTTTATCTGCGAAACAGTTGCGCATAATGCAAAGTTTGTGTACAGGGATAAAATATGCGTATAAATTATATTCTGAAAAAGCATCTGCATATCAGATGGCAAAGTGGACTGAAAATTTCTTGTGGTATTTTGTAAATTGGGCGTTTAGAAAATTAAAGTATTTTAATTCGGATGAAGAAAAAAATATCGCCAGACAAGAATTTATTGAAATGAATAAACTTGGCATATTTGATAATGTTCCAAATCAGTGGTATGAGTTGCGTGAACAAATTTATGCTTTTATAAGGAAATAAAATATGCCAAAAATTTCGATAATTATTCCTATGTATAAGGTAGAGCGCTATCTGCGTCGGTGTTTAGATTCGGTAAAAAATCAAACTTTTAAAGATTGGGAGGCGATTTGTGTTGATGACGGGTCACCGGATAAATCTGGGGAAATAGCCGAAGAGTACGCGGCACGCGATAAACGATTTGTTGTTGTGCATAAAAAAAATGGTGGTGTATCGGCTGCACGAAACGACGGAATGAAATATGCAACCGGTAAATATATCATGTATTTGGATAGCGATGATTTTATTCATCCGCAAAGGTTGGAAATAATGTACAAAATTATAACAGAATATCACAGGGATATTGTTTCGTGCGCATATAAAAAAATATCTATAGATGAATGTGACAAATCTTTCCCTGTATATAAAAAAATTAGCATTAAATTTACTGATAGTTTATTTAAATTTGTGACTGAAAAATCGCATAAACCATGTTTTTGGGCAATTAGACATTGTTATCCGGTCGTTCATTTAATAGATAAAAAATTGGCAAGCAAAATCTTGTTCCCCATAGATGTCAAGGTGGCGGAAGATTTTGTGTGGTGGGTAAAGATTTTACTGTGTAAACCACGTGCAGCGATTATAAAAACTAAATTATATTATTATGTGAATAATTTAGAATCTGCATTGCATACATCTGGCAATAATAAGTTTGCGGATAATTTAATCAAAAGCATAATTTATTCGTATCGATGCATTATGTCAACGGGCGATGTTTATATGCAAAAAGTTTTAATCAAAGAATTGTTATGGCCATTTATAATAAGTATGTTTAGAAATGCAAATAAAACATCTGTTGGGATAAAAAAACAAATTGGCGAATTATGGGATATGGGTGTTTTTGATAATCCTGTGACGATGCGCG
>JBKSNB010000126.1:0-1828 GCA_046882025.1 Alphaproteobacteria bacterium
CTGATTTGAAATCTGTTTGGTGTGAAAGTTTTAAGTAAGAAATGCATCCTATGGTTGTGTTGAATCTATTGTGATAATATTTGTTTTGTGGGGGAACAAAGCCATGAAACAAAAAATTATACCAATTTTAATTTCAGCGACTTGTTTAACAACGGCGGTGGTAATGGCTGTGCCCGCAAAGACATCTGATTCACAACAGCAAATATTAGTTGTGTATTATTCTTTGACTGGTAATACGGCAGAGGTTGCAGATGCTATCGTTGCCCATACGGGTGGTGATGTGTTTGAAATCAAAACTGTCGCCGAATACCCCACAGATTCATCGCTTCGTCGGGCCGTGATTCAAGAAGAAATAGATTCGGGAACACTGCCGAGAATTCAAAGCGGACCAAAAAATTTATCTGAGTATGACATTGTTTTTATTGGATCACCAGTTTGGGCAAATCATTTGTCTTTACCGGTTCAAGCATTTTTAACAAATAATAATTTGTCTGGGAAGCGTGTATATCCGTTTGTGTCACATGCAGGTGGTGGCAAGGGAAACAGTTTTAATGATGTCGCAAAATATTGTGCCGGTTGTATCGTTGATACGGACGGTTGGTCCAGTTGGGGCGGCGGTAAGCAACGCGGAATTGTCCGTTGGATAGATAAAAAAATTAATGCAGAATAATGTTGTAATGTTTGTAAAAAAAAATCGCTTATGTTTTTAAGCGTTTTTTATTGTTAATAAACAAAGACACACAAATGTGTGCCTTTGTTTAGAAGAGAAATATAAGTGTTTTTTTAATACAGTTTACCCCATGCGGCCTTATAACCACCGTCACGTTCCAAGATAATCTTAGAATTCTTTAACTGGGTTGCTGTCAGACCACGAATTATGTAAGATGCTTCCATTTTTTCAGAATTCGTATTTGTTAGGGTTGGCAAATCAATATTCATACTGGTTGTGTCGCAAGACCATTTGTCGTTTTCGTGTTCATGGCATGGATATATTTTTACAGTATATGTTTTGTTTGGACGCAAATCGTCTAAACTGACCCACATTTTCAAACCTGCGTCTGTTTCAGAAAATTTAATGTGACCCATTTTCGATTCGCCACCTTGTGAATTGCGGGTATACATTTTTGCGCTTACTTTATTTACATCTGCATCTTCGTATGTTTGATAAAATACGACTGGATCTGATGAGTGTTTCTTTGCGTGGTTTTTATGTTTTGCTGCTGGGCATGTGCATGCAGATAATGCGACAACCGCACCTAATAATGATGCACATACTAGTGCTTTGGATGTTAATAATTTCATGTTTTTTCTCCTTTTTTGGTTGAACCCGAATGGTATTATACATCGCTTTTGTATAAATATCGTCAGGTTTGAATTCCTGTGTAATATTAGGAAATCATGCGTATAGGGCGTGTTTACATGATGTGATATAATTTTTTACTGTACTGAACGAAAGGAGGTTTTTATGTACGAATTAATGCAACGTTTAATCGCATTTAAATATGCGTGTAAAATACATCATTGGTCAACAAATAATTATTCAATGCATTTGTTGTTTGATCGATTAACAGAACATGTCGATGATTGGACAGACAGTATAGCAGAATGTTATTTTATGGCGAATGGTCATAAAGATGTTTTTAAATCAGATATCTTGAATCCAAAATATATATCTGATGATTTGATAAAAACGTGTACAGATGTTATTTCTTTTATAGAAAATGCAGTAGAAAATGAAGATTTGAACGAAGGTATGGTTTCGTTGTTAACCGATATAGAAGCCGGATTGTTAAATAAACTTGCCTTGGTTAAATTAAATTAGTAATAA
>JBKSNB010000127.1:0-4437 GCA_046882025.1 Alphaproteobacteria bacterium
GATTTTTTTATTTTATATAATTGATGTCATTTTTTTGATGATACGAATAAAGACAACAACCATCCGATTCCAGTCCATCCAAATAACCAACTTAATATTCGGGTAAAAATCATTGTGGTCTTAGATTTTTTTGTTTGTGTTGCAATCCAAACCGGCGCCAGCACAATAATTAACAGCAAAACTATGCCGATTGTATATTTCAGTGATATAAAAATTAAATGCCAGCTTATCATTTAATACGGTATATAAGTTGAACACTTATATACCATATTTTGCTGATTTGTCCAGTTCTTGTTCAATCCTTAACAGTTGGTTATATTTTGCCATTCGGTCAGATCGTGACATAGATCCGGTTTTTATTTGTCCGGCATTTGTTGCAACCGCCCAATCTGCGATTGTTGTATCTTCGGTTTCGCCACTGCGGTGTGATATTATTACGCCGTATTTTGCGCTTTGGGCCATTTTGATGGTTTTCAGCGTTTCAGTTAATGTGCCAATCTGGTTTAGTTTGATTAAAATAGCGTTTGCAACATTTTGTTTGATACCCTGTTGCAGGCGTGTTGAATTTGTGACAAACAGATCGTCACCAACCAATTGGCATTTGTCGCCGATTCGTTTTGTTAACATTTCCCATCCCGTCCAATCTTCTTCGGCCAGGCCATCTTCGATTGATATGATTGGGTATTTTTCTATCAAAGATTCATACATCTTTATCATTTTTTCGGCGGTTAGGCGTTTCCCTTCAAAATGGTATTTCCCATCGTGGTAAAATTCAGACGATGCGATATCCAATCCAATAGAAATTTGCTTGCCGGGTATGTAACCTGCAGATTTAATCGCAGTGATAATTGTATCCAGGGCTTTTGTTGTTTTTTTGATGTTTGGGGCGAAACCGCCTTCGTCACCAACATTTGTTACATACCCACCTTTGTGCAGAATCTTTTTTAAGTGGTGAAATACTTCAGAACCCATTCTGATTGCGTCTGCTTCTGATTTGGCGCCATTTGGGATAATCATGAATTCCTGTATGTCCAGACCATTATCTGCATGAACACCACCATTTAGAATGTTCATCATTGGACGCGGTAAAACGCATGGTTTTTTATTGCCATACATATCTGCGATATATTTATATAGGGGTATGTTTTTCTGATTTGCCACCGCGTGTGCAGATGCCAATGATACCGCCAAGATAGCATTCGCGCCTAATTTAGATTTATTACTTGTTCCGTCTAAATTTATCATTGTATCATCCAAATCTGATTGATTTGATGCGTCTTGGCCAATTAATTTTTTTGCAATGATTTTGTTAACGTTGTTTACCGCGCATGAAACGCCTTTGCCCATGTAGGCCGTGTCATTATCACGTAATTCAATTGCTTCGAATGACCCGGTTGATGCGCCTGATGGAACGGCTGCGCGTCCCATTGCGCCACCTGATAAAAAGACATCGCATTCAACGGTTGGGTTGCCACGACTGTCCATTATTTGACGTGCGATAATTTTATTTATTTGATAATTATTTTTTTCTTCTTTCTTTATCATTTTTGCCTTTCCTTGTTTGTATATTTGTGCCATAATGCTATCAGTAAAGGTTGGAATAGTAAAATAAAAAATGAAGTTTTTTAAGTTTTTTTCTGTTGTTTATTGCTTTTCTGCACCATTGGTTGTTTGTGGTGCTGATGATTTTTCTTCGTTGAATGTGGGTGAAAATGATCCAAATGTCATTTTTAGTTCTTCGTCATATGCTGCGGGTGTGTATGTTGGAAATGGTGGCATTTCTGTTTATGATAGTATAAATATTGGTTATCCGTCGGTATCTGGTTTTGGGGCCATCTATGCAGACGAAACCACCATCAGTCCGTATAATTTTAGATCGTCAGGGGATATTAGTGTTGGCAATGACTTAAATGTTGCGGATGGTTTTGGTGTAAATATATCGGGATATATAGACAATCCAATAGATGTGACATTTGGTGGGGATATTATAAATAACAGTGGCGCGAATGCGATTAAGTTTGATAATGTTGGGAATTTTGCCGCGTCAAGAATACAAAATTCTGGCGCATTAATTAGTGTGACGACCACTGGTAATTTGTCTTTAACCAATGTGGGAACGGCGTTGCAAAATATGGCTGGGGCGATAAGTTTGTTTGTTGGCGGTGGTATCGATGTTGCCGGGGTGGTTGAAAATTCTAATTCTGCGGGGGCTTTGTATGATGACAATGGCAATCCGTTGTACGGCATGGTTATTAAATCTGGGGGTGATTTTACTGTTTCTGGGGGTAATGCAGGCACAGCGTCGGTTATTAATAATGGAAATTTATATGCACTTATTGGTGGAACAACCACATTGGCGTACGGGTTTAATTTAAGTGGAATGGAAAATGACAATATTTTCTATTTTGAAACGGGTAAATTAAATCTGGGAACTGAAAACGATGGGGCATTTTGGGCAAATAATTTAAACAGTTTTGTGTTAAAATTGACCGCTGGCGATTCGGTGTTAGGTGCGGGTAATATTCAGAATGGTTTTAATAATGTGAAGTATAATGAAAATGCAAATATGTCATTACATGCGGCAACCATAAATGCACAAAGTGTAAGGAATAATGCACAGAATTTATTGCTGTCTGCGGATGCGGATATTAATATAAATGGTGATGTTGAAAATATTAAAGGTATAACCAGGATAAATGCAAGTAATACGATAAATGCAAATGCGGCGAACATTGTGAATAACAGTACAATGTATATAAACGGTACCAAGGGTGTTTCACTAAATTCTGTATATAATAATGGGTCGTTGCTGGATGTTTCGACAGATACTGCAACGGGCAGTAATTTGACTATCGCGCAAACAATAACAAATGAAGCGGGCGTGACAACAATAGCGGCGAATGATATAACTGTTGGTGGTCTTGTTACGTCTGGCGGAACATCTGCATCAGATAAATTGAATATTATTGGTAAAGGACAGGTTGAATTTGGTGGTATACGGGTTGATGGCGGAATATTTACGTTGGATGCGTTGGCGGGTAATGTTATCGCTGGTGGTGAAACATCAGGGGGCATTTTTGTTAATGATGGGGCGCTGAATTTGGAAACATCCTTGTCTAATTTAGATGTTTCAGGGGATGTAATTATTAATGGTAGGGTGACCTTGTCTGGAATGCCTGCGACGGGTAATGGTGATGTTAATATTTCTGCATATGGGGTTACGCAGACGAATATAACATCTGGTGGAAAAATCGTCATTGATGATGGGATTTTTGCGAATGCAAATGATGCATTACGTTTGGCGATGTTTGATTCTGATACAATAAAAATCGGAACGGATACTAATAAAGCTGACGTTTCTGTGTCTAATGGTAATGGTTTGCTGTTTGGTGGAACCACTTTGTCTGTATCGGGCGATTTGTTGGTTACGACTGGGGGCAGTATAGATATTTCATCTAAGAATACAGTTGTTGATTCTGTGACTGTTAATAATGCCGCATTGGTTTTACGTGGCGAATCAATTGTTGCAAATACAGATGATATAACAGTATCCAACGGTATATGGTTTGATAATTTAAATCACAATAGTGGCGTAAGTATTGTTGATACGAACGTGTTTTCTATTAATGGAAATTCAGACATTGTTGTCAGTGGTAATGGTATAAATGTGGGGCCTGATAAGAATTTAAGTTTGGCATCAAAGGCAAATGTTGATGTTACAGGGTTGGTTGATGTTGGTGGAATATTGAACGTTGATGCGGCAAATAATATTGTGTTTAGTAATAATATTTTTGTGGACAGCGATGCTAGTATCAAAATATCCGGACAAAATATCAATGCAGGAAATGCAAATTTGTCTGTGAATGGGACGGTGGATATTTATGGAACATCTGGTTCTGGGTCAAATGCAACAAGTGTTAATTTTGCCGATATAACCAGTTCTGGTAATACCAAGATAAATGCTAATAATGTTGTTGGAAATACTATCCTGGTTAATGCAGGGCAATTTGTTGTTAATGGCGCAAATGTGACGACTGGTTTGTTTGATGCCGCGGGTGGACGTTCTGAATTGAATTTATCGGGGGCATTGAATGTCACAGATTTGGTTGTAAACGATAATTTATATCAGGCATCTGGTGCAGGAACGAATGGTCTGTGGTTGTTGGGAAATTCAACGCTGAATGCGGCGAACGGTGCCCATGTTATGGGGGATGTTATTGCAAATTCTGGTAATGGTGTGTATAACGTTGCAAACAGATTTGATATAGATGGTAATTTGTCTGTTGCAAATGGTGCAAAATCGTCATTTGATGTTGGTGATTTGTCGGCTGATTCTATTTATAACAATGGTGTTTTAGATTTAACAGCATCAAATAGAATTGATGCACCGTTGTTGAGTAATTTTAGTGATATGCTTATTAATTCGCCGGTTGTTGC
>JBKSNB010000128.1:0-7545 GCA_046882025.1 Alphaproteobacteria bacterium
AACGATTCGACATTTGCGGAAAAAATTCGTGCCCAGAAAAACGCAGTAAATGCGGCAACTGCAAACACAGTAAATGAAAATGCGATACAAACATATTCCAACGGAACAAATTCATGTGACAACGATTTGCGTAAATGTATGCAGGATAAGTGTGGAACGGACTTTACAAAATGTGCAACCGATACAGACACATTGTGGGGAACCAAGATGGACGCATGCCGTCAAAAAACAAAATGCAGTGCACATGAATATTCATTGTTTAGCCCTGAAATAAAATCAGACCGCAACATGAACGTTCAAATATCATCGTACAATGAAATTGTTGATTGCGGGAATCAGTATAATTCATGCATAACAAAACAATGCGGCAACAAATTCAATAAATGTTTGGGTAAATCGGCATCTGACCGTGCGATCAGTGCATGCGCCCAAATCGCCCGCGATTGCACGCGTGCGGATTCTGGTCTGGCGTCACGATTCGGCAACATATTTGCGACCCTGCGGACAGAAGCGGAAAAACAGGTTGCGATTGATGAAAAACGTTTATACGAATTGCGTGACCAAATGCGGCAACAGTGTAATTACCTGGGGGCAATGTTTGACGAACGGACATTTGATTGTGTTTACACGATTAACTTCTTTGCGAATAATTCTGAAACACCATACGCATCGAAAAAGGCGTATGCCGGTTCGACATTTGATTGCACACCGAATTGGTTTGGCATAGATATAACAACATTCAAAGAAAATGCATATCGCCTGACACGGGAACAAACGGCGGCATCATCCGCGATGTTTGGTGCGGGCGTTGGAACGGCGGCGGGTGCGATTACATCGGGTGCAATTGGCCGCGCCATAGACAGCCACAATGCCGACCGTGAATTAAAAGAGGCCGAATGTGTCAAGGCCAATGGTGAATGGAATAAATTATTGGGTACCTGCACCAGCAAGGCAAAATTAGAAAAGGAAAAAGACCGTCAAGAAACTAAAGAAAAAAATAGGAAAGATTGCGAAGCTGCTGGCAACACATGGTTCCTCGGCAAATGTTGGGAAGGTAAAGGTACATCTGATTCTAATAACCAAAAAAACGATAGCTCTGCCCAAACAAACGATAGACAGAATTCTGATACTAGCAAAAAAGATGAAGCAAAACAGATTAATGTTAACACTCCTGTTGCCGCCCCTGTTACAAACAGCGCACCTGTCATTTACAAAGAACAGACCAAAAAACCCGACAATACAAACCAAGGTAGCCAAGAGAATAGTTTCGATCAACGATCACAAAACGCTTCTGCAACATCAACAACCTCATCTGATGCCCTCAAACCGGACAACAAAAAAGCAAAGAACAGAAAGGCTACCCAAAACAACCGTAAAGCAAAACAAACAAACACTGATACTAACGACAAACAACCCGCAGGCGATAAAACGCAAACAGAAAAAGAAAAATGTGAAAATGACGTACAAAGCCAAGGATTTTCGATATGGACCTTCGGAATCACCAAGGCAGACGAGATGTTCATGAGTTTCTCCTCAGAATACGAGCAACAGGTTATGAAGGATACACAATTATTAAACCAGTACAAGACAACTATCCTGCAACAAGAAATCCAAAAGTTAGAAACAGAAGAACTAGCCCAAGACGCAACCTACACGTGCTATGCAACCGGTATCACCACTACAAACGCACACTGCAAACAAGGTCAAACCATCAAAGAGTGCAGCGAAGAGTTGTTTCAATGCGAATCTGTTACTACGGCTGACACGGCAGCTATGGACAAATATATCCAAGCATTACAGGAAAAAATATGTGGAAATTTGTAATATCTTTTTTGGTTTTGGTGATTTCCCTGCCATACAGTGCATTCGGCATAACCGTTTCTGGTACTGTCCTCGATGGAGATGATGATAACAACGCACCATTATCTTCGGCAACTGTTTGTGTAATCGATCAACAAACAGAAGAATGCAGTACAAACGGTACTATTACAGATTTGTCCGGAAAATTTACCATTAGCAATGTTGACGAAACATCCAACATACAAATAAGTTTTATTGGATACGAAACACGAACTTTGTCTGCAAAGGAAAATATGGGCACCATTATCCTAAAAACCGACAACTCACTCGACGAAGTAACTATAGTATATGCTAATTGCAAGGAATCAAAGTATTTGGAACCGTTGCATGCGACCGCAGCAAGCAACATCAAAGACGAGCCAACAAAATGTTACCCAACCAGGTGCAAACCGACATATAAATTAGTTGGATTTGAACAAAATGCGACATGTAAATCTCGCAATGGCGATCCATGTGACAAAACAGATTTAGGCATCATGTATGGAACTGCAGGAACATACACATGCAACACAGATAAGTGCATATGTAACATCACTAAATGCAATACAAAACTTTATCAGCAGACACCAAATAAACAAGGCGAATGCGTATCTTTATCTGGCACAAAGTGCACAATAACTAATGCAAAGAATTCAGAATACGTATGCACGCCCACATCGTGTATATGTAACGTAATTGAATGCAACAAAAACTTTATCCGAACTGAAGATCAAACACGGTGCGTATCAAAACACAACGCCCCATGTGATACAAACGATTTACCAGCACACGCAAAATCTGGTCAATATGATTGCGATGACAATGGTTGCACGTGTAACACAAACATACAATGCGACAACAATTATGTACCAAACGCTAATGGCACGGGATGTGTATCAACAGAATGTCCAAACTGCCAAATTTGGAATGACGAAACAAAAAAATGTGACGATAATTCAGACATAAACCAAGATTGTACACCAACCACAACCGGCGCAAAAAAAGCAACATATGTATGCGAAAACAATGAAAAAATATGCAAAATTGATGAATGTAATTCTGCATATGAAAAAAAAGGAAACCAATGCGAATCTTTGAGTGGCACAACATGTTCAAACCCACCACTGCATGCGACCGGCACATATCGCACATTTGACGATAGTGGCAACGAAATTTGTCATGTTGTTAAATGCAAAAACGGATACAAACCATCAGAGGACGAATCAAGTTGTGTTCCCGCCAAAGAATATGACAAGGGTGCCCTGGAACAAAATGCAGACCAGGCGCATGAAAATGAAAACTCACTGGCGAATCGTATGTTGGGCGGCGCATCAATGGCGGCAATGGGAATTGGCGGTATGGAATTGGCACAGGGCCTGGCACAGCAACGCGCCGACGCCAAAGCAGACGCCGACATGACGGCATATTTGGCAACATTCAAATGCGAATATGGTCCAAATCACGCCCAAGGTGGCACAACAGGAAACGAAATTCCCGGCGCAAACCAATTATTCAACCTGTATCAAGAATATGCCGCATTGGCATCGTCGGTCAAGGCAACCAAAGAAGCCCTGAACATGACCCCCGGCATTGAATCCCAGGTTATATTAGATAAAGCCAACATTGGTTTATATGATGACGTATCAACCGGAAAAACGAACGGAACATACGCATCCCTGTATCGTGCAAAAATGGGCAGTGATGTCGACCAAGCAAAATTACAGGAAATGTCGGACACATCTAAAAACCGTGTTATCGGTGGTGCGGTTACGGCTAGCACCGGCGCAGCCGCAGGAATCGGGGGCGACGTTTTGCTAAATCAAATTGATTGGAATAAAAACAATTCAGACGCAAAAAATGCAGAATAAAAAATAAACAGGGAATGACTGGATCGCCACGCTACGCTCGCGATGACAAAGGTACTTTAACGGCCTTTCCGTTTTATCATTGCAAGACGCGATAATCGCCCCCCCTTGTCATTGCGAGGGAGTATAACGACCGCGGCAATCCAGTTATGATAAAGCAAATGACATATTCACTGGATCGCCACGCTGCGCTCGCGATGACAAAGGTACTTTAACGCCCTTTCCGTTTTATCATTGCAAGACGCGATAATCGCCCCCCTTGTCATTGCGAGGGAGTATAATGACCGCGGCAATCCAGTTTGTTTACAAAACCATAAAATTATGATTTTTTATCAAAATCTACTTCGGAAAATACGGGCATCTGGGACAGAGTTTCAATCAAATCATCATCCGAATCTTCGTCTGAATCATCATCAAAATTCGGTGGCAACGGTAAATCAGATTCATCTGGGGTCAACGGAACATCCTGTGCATTAACCATATTCAAATTAATATTGTTTATACCCGATACTGCAACCTGACCCGCATGCAGGCGCGCACGCAAAAAAGGTTCACGCAGTTCAGCCGGCAAATCATCCGGAAAAACATCAGCCGGCGCCACTGTTTCGGCGTCATCCGGGGCGGCGGGTTGCGCTGCGGTCTTATGCTGTAAAAACTGTGGTACAGGCAATGTTATTAACGGCTTTTTCGTCCGAACAATGACAACGGTCGTCGCAACATATAACGGCACCGCCGCCAACAACAATATCACAAAAACAAACGCCCCAAATCCACGCAAATGCGCATGCGCCAGACGCCACCAATCCAAGCGTGCAAACATATCAAAATCAAATAAAAAATACAGTATTGCCCACGCACAGACAAAATAACACAATGTCCAAATAATTGCGTATTTATTCGACTTCAAAAAATCTTTTAACCATTTCATACACAAAATATTAGACAAAAATAGCATTTCTGTCAACTTTATTATTAAAAAAATACAAAAAACATTTTTTTCTGGGGCATTTTGTGATATAATTAAATGAAAAATATAAGGGGGAGGAATAATTCCATGCAAAATTTATTAAAATATGTTTCCATTATCGCACTTAGCAGTGTAACCGTTATGGCAAATGTTTTTGCCGCCGCACCACGCGAAGCATCCGGATTAATGCTGTCTGGGGCAACAGCACGTATGCCGTCTATGCCGATTGCGAATACGTCTGTGATTACCACAACTGACATCACCACCAGCCCAGACATGCCAAGCCCGCAACCTATTCCCGATCCAAAACCAGATCCTGACCCGAAACCAGAATGCCCAGATGGCGGTGTGAAAAATTCTGAATACACCGTGTATAATTGTATGCAGGATGTTTTGTCCTGTGTAAATGGTGGTGCATTGGTTGATGGCATAAACAGTATGTTTGACGAAGATATGCGTAACGCAATTATCAACGGTATGGGTCTATGCTCCATACAGGCCGAAAAATGTATCGCAACCGTTCGCAGAAATTGCCACTATGTTTACAGAACACCTTTTGATGTATGGGCTGATTTTAATTCCCGCGAAGTCCAACCAGCATATTATAATTTCGTTCTGCAAAAGACAGGTCTAACCCCAAATCAGGCGGAAAACACATGTTGGTTATTGGATAAAAATACATACGGTGCATCGTTCAACGCCGTCGCAAACAGCGGTAAAACAACATCTGAATACAATCAAAATGTTGGTGCGTACAATTCCCAAAATGGCAATGTCCTTATAAAAACGAACCCGCAGGGTGTAAAGGTTAATAACGGCAACCCTGGCGTTGATGGCGCACGCGGTCACTATGCACGTTGGGATGCAAAAACCGCCGAATGCTTAATTCGTGTTGCAGCATATAACAAAGATACGCAAATAACAAACAAATGGTTGTTTGGCGCAATTGGCGATGATGAACTGGCCCAGGTATGGAAACCTGCGGGCGACACATTTACATGCAACAAAGACCTGTTCGGATTTTCATTATTAAACGACACAAAAACCGCGGCCGTTGTTGGTGTTGGCGGCGGGACACTGGTCGGTGCCGGCGTTGGCGCCGCAATTGGCGCAGGAACAACTGTCATAAACTGCAACGACGCATCAGACAGATTAGAATTATTCGATCGCATCAAAGCAAACACAGTATTGTATACAATTCTGAAATCTGGCAATGCCGTCGGCAATTCAGAAATAACAGCAGCACAATGCCAAACCATCAGCGACTTTTATCACGGAAACATAAAACTAGGGGCAAACATACGTCTCGAAGGATTAAGCGACACAGAGGCAACACAACTGAAAACCGCATTGCGAAACGCCGGTTTTACTTGTACGGGAGAAGAACTCATAACAGAATGTTTGGCTAAGATAGATATAATATCTTTATTTGGTGACCCAACGGATAAAAATTCTGTTGCACATTTATTAAAGCACCAAGCGGGCAAAGGCGCATTGATTGGTGCGGCATCTGGCGCGGGTGCCGGTGGTGTTGCAACCGCAATCACGGCATTTGTTGAACGCAACAACATATCATGTCACCTGGGCGACAATTTGGACCGCGTTGCATTGGGTAAATCATATTCAATTGGTTCACTGCGTGATTTTTATGTAAAGTGGAATTTGAACCTGCCCGACACAATGGTTCCAACAGTTTTGGTATCCGGTTGTAATTCTTGGCGCACAGCATGTGCAAAATACCATGATTTGAATCAGTGTGTAAATGTCGCATTTAATTATAAACCATTTGATGCTAAAAACGTGACATTGGTTTATTCACCATGTGTTGCATCAGGCAGTGTATGCGTTGCCAACGACAGTGCACTGAATTCATACGGCGTATGTGAAGAATAAAATGTTCAAACAAAAAAACGCCCAGATGGGCGTTTTTTTTTAACGGGTGCGTTGCAAAAACATATATTGATTATCGCCGCGTTTATTTTCCGTTTGATACAAACGCCCCCACTGCTTTATTTGTTGCGCAACCCATTTATAGTTGTTTATTTCCACATCACCAAAGAACCACGTTGAATGAACCATAATATGACCACCAACAGCCAAATATGGTTTCAAACAGTTCAAAATGCGCAAAATATCATTTTTATCTGAAACATATTGAAATATATTCGACAGGTATATTATATCATACACCTTGGTCAATTTTGTTGATAGATCCCCCAAATCAGACCAAATAAACGGCATCGGTGCAGCAACACCCTTTTTCATCCGCGAATATTCTTTGCCGTTCGGCAACGATTCCTTGTCTATACCACTGCCGTTATGAAAAATTCTGCATCCGTTCATATTACGAATAAAATCTTGTGTTTCAATCGGGCAACCATCTATAACACTTTGAAATTGACCGAATGACTTTGCCCAGTGCAAATCATACAACAAACACGCATATTGATTCAAATCCATCCGACGCAGCGCAGACACTTTCATGTCCATAATTGCCTTGGCACAATATGAAATATCAAAACTATCGACATTCTTGGCGCCATATATGCGATAAAATATTGGACCATCACCACTGCCCGTTGTTATCAAAACATTTTTATTTTTTGGATTAACAATTTTTATTGCCCCCCTGATATCTTCATTAGTTGCAACATAAGCCGGCGAATATTCCATAAACGCCCCAGGTTTAAACCCATTAAAGAACGACCCACCCCCAGGATATACAGAATGTGCCACATCAAAATCAACCATAGAAACACCTCTTTACAGAGGTAAATATAGACAAAATAATAAAAATGTCAAGACAAAAAACAAAAACCGCCCATCCGGGCGGTTAAAATCACATTGCAATAGTTTCTGTTGCTGTAATTGGCT
>JBKSNB010000129.1:0-2619 GCA_046882025.1 Alphaproteobacteria bacterium
ATTTTCATAAAAATTTAAAAATTAAGTCTCAATGATACAAATAGGATAAGAATATGCTATCGCATAAACGATGAAAACAGCAATAATATCAAAAGAATACAACACAGAATTTGCAAATAATATAGTAATTAATGGGCGTTCTACGTTGGATGAAAATGGCGAAATAACCGGCGGAAATAGTACGGAACGTGCGCTGTTTGGTGCATTAAAATTAAACCATAATATGATTGAATCTATATATCGTTCAAATCGTGTTATGTCGCGAATACCATTTAATAGTGCACATAAGTTTTCTGCAACAACGGTAAAAAAGACGAACGGGACACGAACGTATGTTATGGGCGCCCCGGAAATTATACTGAAATACGCATCGCGTTATATTGATACGGATGGTTCTGTGCATTCGATTCAGCACGCAAAGATACAACAATTAATGCTGGCGAGTGCGCGCCAAACAATGCGTGTTGTCGCAACAGCGTATTATGATGGTGCGTTTACGGGTAATAAAATTCCAGATAATTTAGTTTTTATCGCGTTGTCCATTATGCGTGATGAAGTTCGTCCAGGTGTCGTTGATGCGGTTAATGAATTGCGGAAATCTGGGGTTCAGGTTATGATGATTACAGGCGATAATCTGGAAACTGCGCGCGTAATTGCTGGGGACAGTGGTATTATATCTGGGACGCGCGATATTGCAATAAACGCATCTGAATTTGATTCAATGCCTGATGCACGTGCGCGACGTATGTTGCCGAAAATTCGTGTGATTGCACGTGCAACGCCATATTCTAAACTGCGCGTTGTGGAATTGGCACGCCAAGATGGTTTGTGTATCGGTATGTGTGGTGATGGAACAAACGATGCACCCGCATTGCGTGCGGCAGATGTTGGATTTGCTATGGGCGACAGCACCGATGTATGCAAGGGTGCCAGTGATATAATCATAGTGGATAATAATTTCATATCTATTACTAACAGTATTTTAATGGGGCGGACATTTATGCATAATGTGATTAGTTTTTTACGTTTCCAGTTGCCTATAAATTTTATGTTGGTCGCAATTAGTATTTTGTTCCCAATATTTTTAGGTATGGATGCGATAATGGCTGTACATATACTGATTATCAATATAATTATAGACAGTTTGAATTCTTTGGCGTTTGGTGGTGAACCATCGCGCCCAGAATATATGTCTGAACCTGTCGTTGGTAAAAACACACCGTTGATTACACGTGAAACTATTCGGGTTGTGTTGTGGACAACCGTTATGTGCGTGTTTATATTCGCGTTAATGGCGACACCGGCTGTTCGAAATATATTTGGATCAGGTGATGTTTATACCAGTGCACGTTTTTCATTGTTGATAATATTGGCAATGCTTAACGGTTTTTGTGTTCGGGCGCCTGGGTATAACATTCTTGAAAAAATCAGTTCTAATCCAATGTTTTTATGGGTTGCAGGATTTGTTTTTGTGGGAACATATTTGTGTGTAACGTTTGGTGGGGCGTCACTGCACCTGGCGCCAATGGGGGCGATACAATGGTTTGTCGTTATTGGGTTGGGGATGATGATAATACCACTGAATATGTTGTATCGCGTAATTAAAAATTGATGTTATTTGTGTTTTGATTTTTTTTCGTCAACAGCGATAATAAAAATCCTTGCCTTGTCAGCGGCAGCAATAACAGCATTTTTATCAATAACAAAGCATGATTTTGTATTAACAACAATTCCGCGTAATTTTGCATCTGCGACGGCGCGGACGGTGTCAACCCCAATTGCGGGAATGTCAATCTTTAAATTCTGCTTTGGTTTGGTCATTTTTGCAAATACGCCACTGGCGCGTTTGTGCCCTTTGCGCATTGATACAACGCGTTCCAGCATACGTGCGGTGCCTTCTGCTGCCTCAACCGCGATAACTTGTTTGTCAATAACAACGGATGCACCAATATCAGCGGCACCAATAGTATGTGATACATCAATCGCACGTTCGATTGCCCTGTTGTCGGTGGCGGTTGGTTTTGTCTTGGTATAAACACCTGGGTGTTCAAATGTTAGTTCAGGGGCCAAATCCTGGGCCGCAACCAATTCGTATCCACGTTTTTGTAATGATTTTTCAAATGCAACCGCCATGCTGTCATACCCCCGTTGATTTTTTATAACACTGATTAACAATCCAATTGCCCACAGATCTGGTCTGATGTCTGATAAATTTGGATGCCCCAAGGCACCAACAAAAACCAATTTTTTTATTCCGCGCCGACGTGTTTCGCGTGCCGCAGCCCACGCATTACCCATGCGCATAACCATGTCAGGATTCAATTTCGGATCATAAAAATTTTTGATTCCAATAACAAAGACGTCCCAGCCATGCTGTTTTAATGCGTTGCGGGTCAGAATAGGCAAATCCAATGCCCCCGCTATTAATGCAATCTTTTTATTCGGTTTATTCATACGGTATATTTTACGTTCAAAAGGCACTGGAATCAAGTTTCATTTTGTGATAAAATTCAATAAACGTTTGAATAGGTGAAATAGATGAAAAAAATAATATTGTTTGGTTTTGGGATCGCTATGTGTGCCTCTGTGGCGAATGCCCGTGATATACTGGCGGATTTT
>JBKSNB010000130.1:0-4364 GCA_046882025.1 Alphaproteobacteria bacterium
GGGTGTTGGTATATTTGGAATACAAATTATCTGATTCAATCTGCTTTTGTTCCAGATAAAAATCATAGTTTCCACCATATACTTTCAGTTTACCGTTTTGTAATTCAACTATTCTATCCACCTGTTGCAACAATTCCCTATCGTGTGAAACAATTACTGCGCCATGTGGATAAGCATTTAATTGTTTGAAAAACACTTGTTTTGCGTCACTATCCAGATTATTGGTCGGTTCATCTAATAACAAAACATCGGCATCACTTTCAAATGCACGCATTAGGGAAAACATTTGCTGTTCACCACCGCTTTTTGAATCATTTGCATTTATTTGATTCAACATATATATACGTGCATCTTTATTTATATTACCAGAATCAGGTAACAAATCCCCAGACAGCAACTTTAATAAAGTTGTTTTGCCACATCCATTATCGCCAATAATTGCCACATGTTCGTTATCATTAAAAACGAAAGAAACATCATCCAACAAATTATTGTCGTTATACCCAAAAAATACTTTTGATAAAGAAATAGAAGTCATAATAAAACCCTTTTATTGCAATTCAACAAACACACATTGCTGTGCGCGATTTATAAAAAATTACAATATTACATACGCATCGGGTCTTATCCTTTTTTATGTTACACACATTTATTATAGTATAAATATCAGTAAAATCAAGGTTAAATTAAGAAAGATGCCAATCGGCGGGCGTTACACAAAATAGAAACGAGCCGCCTGTAATGCTTTTTTACTTTTCTGCCTCGGCTATTTTAGCGCGTAGTTCGGGTTCGTTTTTCTTGATCCATTCGTATGATTGTTCCATAAAATCATAAATGTCTTTGCGGTTCACGTACAGTCGTTTCATTGTATCAAATATCAATTCGCCATTGATGGTCATGTCATAGAAATACGAATACGCGATATATTGTGGCTGGGGCGACAAAGTTTCTATGTCAGAATTTCTGATTATTGTTTCCACAACAATTTCCGACAGCAACCATTTCAAGTTTGGAAAATCGTATTCTGACACGTCATCCTGGAAATGCTTTTGCCAAAAATAGAACCACACAAAATGTGTTATTTCGTGCAAAGCCACAGACATAGCATATTGTGTTTCAAAATAATGATAAACATCAAAACAATGATGTTTCAAGTCGCGCGGACAAATGGGGTTTAGTCCGACATCTGCCGACATATCGTTCAAAATATCGCTACAATCATTGTCAAATGCAGAACTGTATACCGTATTTAATTTATCGGCTACCAGCGCAGTCCATGCTTCCCGGAACGTTTTAATAGAACAATCTATTACTGGTTGTCTATTTTTTGCCTGGACTTTCATCTGGCTGTTAAGATATTCAAACCTTTTAGATTCTGGCATAGATTGCGCGTATTTGTAGTTTAGGTCGGGATACGCATTAAATAACTGTTTACTCCACCACTGGGGTGTACCGTCTTTCTGGTGGAACAGAATAAAGTCCATATCGTCCTTAAAATCTTTTTGCCGCCATTTTAGTTTCATAAAAATTCCTTTTTTTGCACGTCACCTGGAACATGTTTTAAGGCAGTATCTGTCTTGCATTCTATACTGTTCAGATAATGTGTTGCCTGATCCAGATTCTGTAATGCTAACCCCAGATGCTGTTTTACATCTGCAGTTACACCAGATGTGTCAAGTTTTGGGCAATAGCAATCACATCGCGTGTTTCGGTTATGGTTTCTGATATACTCATTTGTTTAGTTGTAAATGTTCCAGATTTTACATATTTCATTTGCTTACCTTTTGCTAGTAATTATACCACAAAATCTAGGAATTTTATACAAAATAACAAAATTTTATGATATAGTGCACAATATCATGATAAACGAACAACAAGTTAAAACAGCTATTAAAAATTTATTAGAAAAAGAGGCTTTGCCATATTTCTGGCCAAGGGTTATATCGGGGAAAGACGAAGTACCTCGTTGGGCGTTATATTGTGCACCCGGTCAGGATTTTGATACAAAACTTAAAGAAAAAGGGATTATTTCACCCATTGAACTATGGCATCAGTATAAATTTCCAGATGGATTTACTGACGAATCTTTTGAACGGTATATATGGCAACAATCATATATACGGACATTTGATAACGATAGAATTATAAATCCCGAAAAATACGTTCAACAATTTTTTGCCGTCTCAACAGATGAACAGAAACGATACGTGAAAGAACTCACCAATATCACAGGTGTTTTGTCAGGCGAAGAAAAAGAATATATTGTGAATTTTTTTCAAGATGAAAAAGGCAAAGTGTTTACCAGATTAAAAAAGTTTTTACCAGAACTGAAAGCATTAAATCCTGAAATTAAAGATTTTAATCCAAAATCAGCTGTGGATTTGGAAAATTTATATCTGGGTATGACTTCCCGATTTCATCCTGCAGATATTGAATATTTTTGTGGTCTTACAGATATGACCCAGGCGAATAAAAACGCAGATAAAATAGAATCTCTATTGGGATTTACCCCTGGATTTCGTATTGAACCACACCGATTGCAAAAACTTATTGCTACAATAAAACAACATAATGCATAGTTACTGTGGAATATCTGATTTGTTTTGAACTTCTATACCGGTATCAAAATCTTCAACAAATGTCCATTTGCCGTTGTCCAAAGTAAAATGAAAACATTGACAATTTTTTATACCGCCGACCTGTAAACCACATGCACAACACAACGCACGTGTTACACCACCATGTGATGCAATGGCGATATTTTTGTGTTTATCTGTTGCAACAATATCGCTCAGGCATGATTTTATGCGATTAAAATTATCCATTATATGCTTTTGCTTTTCATCATCGTCTGTATACCAAAAACCAAACGCAGCCTCTATCAACCTGTCGTCTGGTATAATCTTAACCTGCGAATTATTTATCGCAATGGTTGCGGTATCAATGGCACGTTTCAGTGGCGAAGAATACACCACCTGAATATTTTTATCCGCCAAGAATTCACGCAATTTATTCGCCTGACTTTCACCTGTTAGGGTCAGATATGATTCTTTTTTACATCCATACACTGCACCGTCCGCATTTTCATTTGTCTGACCATGCCTAAAGAAATAAAAATGTTGTATCATAACTATTCTCTCTGTGCTTTTTCATATATCAAAGAATCACATTTACCAACACATTTGGCCCATGAATTCATCAGTAAACGTTTGGCAAGTTTATATCCATTTCGTTTGGCCAGATTTTCCGAATGCGTATTGCCATTGTCTATATCCAAAGTAACCTTTTTAAACCCGAACTTAAATAATTCTGTTTCCAGCGCAGATAATGCCTCACTCATATACCCATGTCCATTTGCAGATTCAATCAGCCAATATCCTATTTCACATCCGTCATCATGAATATCAAAGAAACGAATTCGTCCAATAATTTCATTGCCTTTGTAGATTCCAAATAACATACCCTCATTATTCTGCATTTGAGTATACCGTTGCTCTAACTTTTTGCGAACATCATCAATATTTCGAATGTATTCAAAATGTCCCTGCCACGCTTCCAGATAATCACGATTTTTCTCTATGACTTTCCACAAAGTTTTTGCGTTTTCTTCGGTTGGTTCTACGACCCGCAACACTAATCGTGGTGTTTTAATACTTTGTGGGAAAATCGATAAATTATTCATGTGTTATGCCTTTGCTGTTTTTACATTCCATTCTGATCATCTGGGACAATTTGTTTTTTGATATCATGTGCAGTATTTGCAGATTTAAGTGTTTTTGCCCCGGCGTGCAATGATTTGCCTTTTTCTTGTTCTATAAACTTTTTTAATGCCTGTACCTTACTGATGTGTATGCATTTTGCAATCTGACTACCAGTTTTCATATCTTTTATAAAACCCTCAAATTCTGGGTCGTGTTCAAATATGTTTAAAGCCTTGTTTATTTTTGCAGGTTGTCCACTTGGAAATTTTGAATCTTTTCTTAAATCCGCCGCAGACAACCAATCTTTCGTTTTCTCAGGAAATGCTTTGAATCCTGCACGATCGGCGAATGCTTGTTTTTTGCTAATATGTAAGCATTTTGCAATCTGACCACCTGCTTTCATATCTTTTATAAAACCCTCAAACTCTGGGTCATGCTCAAGATCATTTAATGCTTTGTTAATGTTTTTATCAGTTCTACTTGGAAAATCCGGGTCTTTTTTTAAATCTTTAGCAGACAACCAATCCTTCGTTTTTAGTGGGATAAATTCATCCGCCAGACGTTGCTGGGCGTTGCGATTTAGTTCGATTAGTGTTGCGCTATCTGTAATTAAATCAAAATCAACAAATTCTACATGTGCGTGCCCTTTGGTATTGTCGTGTC
>JBKSNB010000131.1:0-1846 GCA_046882025.1 Alphaproteobacteria bacterium
CTATTTTTGTTAACAATAAAAACAAACCAAAAAATACAGTTGTCCAATCTATAACACACAATTTAACATTGCTGCAAAAACAGCAGTATATATGTGATCAAAAATTACCATATTGGATTATTTTTAGAAATAATACATTTGATGATATTTTAAATAAATTAACACTGAATGTATTTGATGTGTTTAGAGATAGGCAAATAACAAACACACACTTAAAGGATGTCTCTACTAATTGCGATTGCATCAGGGTAATAAAATCAAGAAATATAACAGATGATGGCGACAAAATTATCAATATTGCCGGTTATGATGCGTACCTAGAAGGATCTGTTGCAAAAAAGCTTTCTGTTTTTAAATACCTAAATAACCAGGAGGTATATTTAACCCCTAATATGACATACAAACCAAGGGTTATAAAAAAACCTGTTGGCGTATTGGTTAATGGGTCTGTCGCTATCCTAATACCCAAAAAAGGCGTTACCCCAACAACCGAACAATTGCGTTTCTTTGCGTCAAATGCTTATCGAAAGTTTTATCAAATTGCTCGTAATTACCAGACCAGATCACTGAATGTAGACTCTTGCTCTGTGTACTTTTACGGTTTATTGAATAATTAAAAAGGAATATCAATGACATTGGAAGACATACAACATTTTTGTGATGCGAATAATTATGATTTAAGGCTTTCTGGCAATAGTAGATGGATTGATCAAAAATGTACTCCTGATGTTGTGTGGTCCATATCTGACTTTGTGCTGAACTATTTAGAGCAAAACGATGATGATATAGAATTTACTGTTAGGGATATTTGGAACAGCGAATATGCTAAACAAACAATAGCTGATACATATTCAAAACCTGGTGTCGATGAAGAAGAAGCAGAAAACGAATATGATAAAGTTTTTGCGCAACCGTTAAGTATGCTATGTTATGCAGGTATCATAATAGACACATCAACAACAAACCGTCACAAATATCAAGTTGTTCGTAAAGACGTTTTGGAATTTATCGCTAAAAATGATTTGAATTCGTTGCGTTTTCTACAAATCTATATTGAGTCTGTTTTGAAACAAAGTGGTTTGTGGGCAAAATTCAACGATTTTTTTACTCACCAAGACAAAGTTCATTTCTCTCTCTTAAAAGATGCTTTTGTAGACTTTTATCATCGACACACTCCTGTGCAGGGAGATTATGAACCTAAAAGAATCTTTACAAAAGTCTTAAATCCACTTGCATATAGATACCAAAAACAAGGCACTGAGGGTGGCCATTTATCTAACCACACAATTATACGTGCCGATTTAATGTACAATCGGGATAACTTTAGGGATGTATACAAAGACAAACCTAAAAATATTACCAGAAAAGAGTGGTTGGTAAATCATCCAGAATTTGACATTCGTAAGGGGTATTTTGAACAAATGATGTCCAAAGCAAAAAAGAATTTACGCGATTCTATTGCAATATATAGAGATAATTTATCCGAGCTTACTAAGTTTAATGCTGGCCACGATGATATAGCCCCAGCGACACAAATTCATCATATTTTTCCAGTTAACGAATTTCCAGAAATTATGCATTATATAGAAAATATGATTGCTCTAACCCCTAATCAACATTACACATTTGCACACCCAAACAATAACACACAAATTATTAGTCTGGAAGCACAAAGAGATTTGTTAATTGCTAAAACAAGCAGTATAAGACACAATTTAACTTGTGACACAGAGGAACCATTATACGAATTTGGTAATTTTTTATTTGTACTAAAAACTGGTTGGGACGATGAATCCGTATTAGGAATTGCTGAAAACGATTATACAGATGTTATTCACGCAATTAA
>JBKSNB010000132.1:0-2790 GCA_046882025.1 Alphaproteobacteria bacterium
TTGTAAATGCAGAATTATTCATATCGCCACTGGAATATAAATTACTTAACTGTTGATAGGTGTTCAGTTTTGTGAATTCATCACCTGGTACAATCGCTGTAACAATATACTCTTTTTTCCCGCTGTCGATTGCATCAATAAATTCCCCGCTTTCTAACTTGGTATCAATAAACACCAAATCTTTTCGTCCCGGATCAAAAACACGCATTTTCCCATCGATTTCAACAGCTATTATTTGATGTCCGTTTATATGATTTGCTTTGCCATCATGCGTTGCTTTCCAATCATCATATTTTGCGGTACAAACAACATGTGCTTTGATTCCTTTCTGAGTCGCCAAATAACAAAACAATTTTGCACGTCCCGTACAGCCAATAACATTAGCAGGAATTTTATCTTTTATTATATCTTCTGCAGACAAGCCAAAATGCCAATCTCTACCAGACACACCTTGCGATTTCATATAATCAGAACGTGAACGCGGTCCAACAGCATCATGAAACATGTTGTGCATCTGTGCTATTATAGATTTTATTTGTTCTTCCATGCTTTTCCTTTATTCATGAATAATTATATCATAAAATTTGCAAAAATTCTTTTATTTCTTTTCCAAACAACAACAATTCATGAATAAAATTAGTTCGTGAATTGCACGAGACGCCCTGACAATAGTTTCCTATGGTGTTTTTATTGACTTTATATTTCCATGCGGTTTATAATGCAGGTATGAAGAAAATTATAATATTATTTTGTTTGGTGTTACTGTGTGGATGTGGGGTAAAATCTTCGTTAAGCAATCCCGACCCATCATATCCACGCCAGTATCCTGTACATAAAATTTAGTGAACATTGCACGATTGGTGGGCGTACAGAGATTTGAACTCTGATGGGTTTCCCCACTGGAACCTAAATCCAGCGCGTCTACCAATTTCGCCATACGCCCATGCTTTGCATTTTATGATAAAAAAAACTTGATTTCCACTAAAATTTGACATAGTATTAGCCTCATACACAATAAAGGTTAAAAAAATGGCGTCTAAAAAAGGTAGTAAAGAAGTTGTAAAGTTAGAAAACAAGGAAACAGGTTTCTATTACACAACAACAAAAAACACGAAATCTGAAAATACTGCGGGCAAAATGAAATTCCGCAAGTATGACCCAAAATTACGTAAACACGTTGTGTTTACCGAAGGTAAAATGTCACATTAATTTGCAAGAACCGACGGTATGTCGGTCTTGTTTTGGGCGCAAAGGTTGGGCACATGATATTCAGTCAGGAAGATTTGAGGGCATATAATGCAGCAAAGATGGAACAGGCCGCACAGCGCGAGAAAGAATTACTGGAAAGGCCTTTCTTGATTGAAAAAATCTGGGCTAAGGTTATTAAAATAAAACAACATTTTCAAAAAACACGCTAACATAGCGTGTTTTTTTATTTATTAATTTTCCATTGGAATCAAAAAAAAAATTGCTGTACGATAATCTTATGGTGCTATTTGCCCACGATTTTAGGAGCATAACATGAAAACATATATACCAGATAACAGTTTAATCACAACGTGGTCCGATGCTAAAAAGATAAAACCATACCCATTTATGTCGGTATTTGAATTTGATAATAAACGCCTGATATACGTTGGAACAAAACATAATATGCCTGATCTTTTATCTCCAGAAAGTTTTTATGCGATAAACTATGCTTTTGATAATTTTAATATAGATTGTGTTGTCACAGAATTTGAACACACATATAAGAACATCGAAGATAAAGGGGCCCTTGGTAAACCAGACACAAACGAATTGGCTTATTCTGCATATGTTGCCAAAATTAAAAAAATTCCATATGTTTTTGCTGATACAAACATTGCCGATTGGATTCAAGATTTTGAGAGGGTGTCACATCATAAAGCTGTAATATTACAAACCATGTTGATATTAAATAAAGCATTTGGTTATAAAAAACATTTTAATAAAAACGATACTATTGAGAATGCTTACACAAATGTAAAATGCGATTTGTCGGAACTGGGGTTTGATATGCAATTAACAATACAAGAATTCAAGGATTGTGCTCAAAAAGATTTTGGTGTGATTGTTTCTGACAAAAACATATCAGATATTCTTGCCACTATTCCAAATTGGAGAGATCCAAATATTAACGGACATATTACGAACAAAATTTGGGCTGAGATGGGTATGATTTCAAGAAATCCATATATGCTTGATAATATATTCAAGGCTGTTAATAAACATAATACTGTTTTGGTGACAATGGGCGCCGGACATTACGAAGAACAAAGACTGGTCTTGGAAAAAGCATTCGGTGAACCAAAATACGTTTATAAATTTCCAAAAACAAAACGTTTTGATATGCAACCACAAATATAATTTGGAAAAAGTTTAGAAAAATAAAAGGATACACATGTCTGGATTTATAAAGCCTGAACAGATAATTGTCGATGATTTTATATTGCACCCCATACCTGCAACAGCTGAATACGCTAATATGATATATGATATTTTTACATCAGATATAGATAATTTCAGGTATTGGTTTAATGGTGGTATGTGGAAATCTGTAGAAGAAGTTTTACAATATTATCAAAATAAAAATGATGCGGCACAACGTAAATCTGCTATGTACGGTATATTTAAAAATGGTGATTTGTTGGGTGAAATAGGTTTAAGCAGTATTGATACACAAAACCAAATCGCAGAGATTGGTTATTGGTTAAAAAAATCCGCACGTGGTATCGGACTTATTGAAAAACTAATACCGGTCATAGAAAA
>JBKSNB010000133.1:0-1657 GCA_046882025.1 Alphaproteobacteria bacterium
TCTAAATCCATATCCAAACCAAAACCAACCGTAGGTGACGAATAGTATGATGTTGATGACGTTGGATCCTTGATTAATTTTTCAATATCGTCCAACATACTGCGCGTCTCGGTTGTATCCTTTTGACCACTAAGGGCGGCTTCGGCCTCTGTTTCTGATAAAATGGCACGAATTTCATCCGCCGACAACCCAACATAACGGATACGTTGTGCAACCTCGTTCAATTCATTATTGGCATTGGTGACAGCTTCTTCAACCTTGGAATAATTAGACAGGTTTGCCGAACACGAACACCGTTTTTGATTTGCATCTACAACCGAACAAAATTGATCCATACATTCGTTATACTGATCCTGGCACGATTTGTTTAATTGGGCGGTTTGTTCCAAAACATCCTTGGCCTGGGCTATTGATTCCGCCGATATAGTTTGTTTTGCCGCACGCCCAACAATATTACGTGATGATACGGGTGCCGCATTAATACGACCTGTGCGTGAAACAGTCCCGCTGCGTAATGACAACCCCTGTTCGTTTTTATCCGGTAAAACCATATCGGAAATTGCCCTGGCAACCGATTGATCGCGCGGAATTGCGCCCCCACGTGATAATTGTGGCTTTGATTCTGCGGACCTGGATACAGAGCGCACATCATTTGATACCGAACGCGACACAGGCGCACCAGAACGCACCCCATCTGCACCAAATGCAGGGGTTGCACACAGACCACCTATAAAAAGGCATAATAAATACTTCCTCATACTTAGTGGAAATTATATCACAAAAACAAATGGTAAAAAAGTATTTAATAAAAAAAAACCGTCCAAACGGACGGTCTTTTATTTATTATTCCGCATCAGGTGTAACCGAAACAGTTTTACGATCACCCAGACCACGTTTAAATGTGACAATACCTGCAATCTTGGCAAATATTGTGTGATCCTTGCCCATACCAACATTCAAACCTGGGTGCACAGATGTGCCACGTTGACGAATGATGATATTACCTGGGATAACATGACTGCCACCAGATTTTTTAACGCCTAATCTGCGCCCTGCTGAGTCACGTCCGTTCGATGTAGCGGTACCCGCTTTCTTATGTGCCATTTTTTAACTCCTTGAAATTTAAGCTTTGATTTCTTTGATTTTCAAAACAGTTATATATTGACGATGACCCGCTGTACGACGATAGTTCTGACGACGTTTTTTCTTGAACACCAAAACCTTGTCATCGCGTTTTTGTTCTATGACCTCAGCCACAACCGACGCCCCAGAAACAAATGGATTACCAATTTTGTCACCCGCCATTAAAACCTGATCAAATTCAACGGTTTTATCAGCATTGATTTTTTCAACCTTGATAATATCACCCGCCTGGACACGATATTGTTTGCCACCGGTCTGAAATATTGCGTAATTGCTCATATTCTTTGCCTTTTTGTTTAACTTTGTCTAAAAGTTTATGCAAATTGTATATTAAAACAACAAAAAGTCAAGCATTTTGCATAATTTTTTATGCAAAACTATATTCAAACACATTAAATTGTGTGTCACTATTCGTTCTGTTCCTTTGTCATTGCGAGCATAACGAAGCAATCCAGTTTCTGGCCTACGCCGGAATGACAAATTATTATAACTGGATTGCCACGGTCGTTTGCAC
>JBKSNB010000134.1:0-3761 GCA_046882025.1 Alphaproteobacteria bacterium
GTTGCCACGGTCACTATCGTTCCCTCGCAATGACAAAAGAGAGTTATGAGCATTATCCAGAATAACTGACAATTCCCCACCTGTGTTATCGTGCGCGACACAGGGAAAATAACAATACAGGTAAAAAAACAAACCGCCCAATCGGGCGGTGTTTTATAATTACGTCTTAATTGATTAACGACGACGGAAAGAACCCTGTTGGGCACTGCTGCTGGAACGTTTTGATAAATAACGTGCCGCAATTAAAACCAACCATTCAACGGACAATGCCGCCAATGCAATCAATTTATTTTGAATGCCGTCAACCAACCACAATATATAAACCAATTGTGCAACGAAAGAAATATACAAAATACCGAACATACCTGTAAAAAATACTTTCTTGATTTTTCCAAACATATTTTATCCTTTTTTCTGTCTATATTATATACACGTGTCGGGTTTCTGGTGCCAGGTACCCGACAACCCCGCAATCGCTTAAACGAACGCGGTCAACAATCGCCAACCACATTCAACGCCATCTTAGGCAGCCATTGCAAAGCGAACATTGTCGTTCGCAGCGATTCTATCGCCATTCATTTTTTATTTGGTCTTTTACGACACCACGTCGGATTCACCTAATTTGTCTTTCATCATCTGTCGAATCTGATACACCCCCGTAATTTTTATTGGTGGAGGTGCCGGGTACCGCCCCCGGGTCCAAAATGACTATTTCACAACGGATTCAGAATCATCACTGCGCGTGGCAGCCAACATATGATAAATCTTTTTGTTTGAAATTGCAAGTTTTTCGGTTATAATCCACGCATATTAAGGCGTAAACATGAAATTCTTAGATAAAGCAAAAATTCATATCAAGGCGGGCGATGGTGGAAATGGCGCCGCCAGTTTCAGACGTGAAAAATATATCGAATTTGGCGGTCCAAACGGTGGCGACGGCGGTCGTGGTGGCGATGTCGTGTTTGTTGCGGTCCCAAATGTAAATACATTGATTGATTATCGGTTCAAAACAAATTATGTCGCACAGCGTGGCCAGAATGGTATGGGTAAAATGCGAACCGGATATTCGGGCGAAACATTGGTGTTGCCGGTGCCAACTGGGACGGTGATTTTGTCTGAAAATGAAGAAATTGAATACGCAGATATGAATGTTGATGGTATGGAATATCGCGCAGCACGTGGTGGAAATGGTGGGTGGGGAAACCTGCATTTCAAAAGCCCAACTAATCGCGCCCCGCGCCAGGCAAATGACGGTCTGCCGGGTGAAGAAAGAACGGTCGTCCTGCGTCTGAAATTAATTGCAGATATTGGTTTGGTCGGTTTCCCAAATGCGGGTAAATCAACATTGTTGGCGGCGGTGACGTCTGCACGACCAAAAATCGCAAATTATCCGTTCACAACACTAAATCCGCAATTGGGTGTAATGTATGCGCATAACCGCGAATTTGTTATGGTTGATTTGCCGGGGTTGATAGCGGGCGCACACACTGGTGTCGGGCTGGGCGATCGGTTTTTGGGACATGCCGAACGGACTAAATTAATTTTGCATGTGATTGATGGTACGGAACCTGATTGGTTTGCACGATATTCAGCAATACGTCATGAAATGGATTCGTATGGCGGTGGGCTGTTAAATAAACCTGAAATTGTCGTTATAAATAAAATAGATGCGGTGGACGCTGACGATTTAGCGGAACGTATGACGGCGTTCAAAAAATCGTTCGGTCGTAAAAAGAAACCAGAAATTATTACTATCAGTGCCGCAGGACATATCGGTATAGATGAAATGATAAAAACTGTTGAACGGAAATTCATGGGATTGAATGATGCAGAATAAATCTGATAAATATATGTACGAAAAATATATGCGGGATTGGTCCGCAGGGGTCAAGGCACACAAATCTGATGGAACGGTTGTCAAATTACTATCGGTCGCGTATGAAGACGTTAGGTTTAGCGGTGGGTTGTGGCGTGTACAAAATCCTGAACCAAAAAACATGGTGCGTGTTCGTGATATGAATTTTGTTTTGGGTGAACGTCTGCCGGTGTCAGAAAAAAATCATTTTGAATATTATCGGGCGCAAATTGTTGGGGAAAACTGCTATGGCAAATTTGTGTTCTGCGGTGGCGTCGGAACAATGATTGTCGCAAAATATGAAACACAGGACGGAACTTTTTGGTCTTATGGCGAAACCATAGAACAGGCCAGGGCGTTTTTAGGAATTAAATTGTATGACACATACAGTGATTTAATTCATCGGGCGGTTGGCGTGCAAAAAGTGAAATAATTCGGTTTGATTTTCTGTGGCTACATGTTATAATCTGCCCAGTGAAATTTAATAAAGGAGAACTAATATGGTATCATTAAAAGGAACCCAAACAGAAAAAAATATACTGCTGGCATTTGCTGGCGAATCTCAGGCACGTAATCGTTATACTTTCTTTGCGTCCGCCGCCAACAAGGAAGGTTTCCAGGCAATCGCAAAAATATTTTTGGAAACAGCAGACCATGAAAAAGAACACGCGTCACGTTTGTTCAAATTTCTGGAAGGTGGCGATTTGGAAATAACTGCGTCATTCCCAGCAGGCAAGGTTGGAACAACACTTGAAAATCTGCGTGCGTCATCATACGGTGAACACGAAGAAAATACCGAAATGTATCCGCGTTTCGCGCAAATTGCCGCCCAAGAAGGTTTCCCCGCAATCGCAGATATTTTCAAAAATATCGGTCATGCAGAACGCTATCATGAATCGCGTTTTCGCGCGTTGGCGGATGCGATCGAAAATGGTACATTATTCAAATCTGATAAAATTGTTATGTGGCGTTGCACAAATTGTGGTAATTGGCACATTGGGACCGAGGCACCAAAGGTTTGTCCTGCGTGCCTGCACGAACAGGGATATTTCATCAGCGAAGGTATCGCAACACGTTGTGACACTAATGAAGGTTTTTGTGAATACACAAATATTGATGATTAATTGTTCGGAATATCATTTAAAAACACCGCCAAAAATGGCGGTTGTTTTTTTACTGACCGTTTACACCGTATTTTCCACGATTTATCGGTCGATATGTCATTGCTTCAATTAAATCGGGCAATTCAACATTTGCCGACCCCCGCAGGTCTGCGATTGTTCGGGCAATACGTTTTATCCGATTGTATCCGCGTGCCGACATACCCATTTGTTCGGCGGCGGTGTTCAGGAATTTTGTCATTTCATCTGACATTATAACAACCGCATCCAGGGCAGGTCCGTCTAAATGTGCGTTTATACACCCTTGACGTTGAATCTGTTGGTTGCGTGCCGTGATAACACGTGAACGAATTGCCGCACTTGATTCACCCCCAGAATTGTTGTTTTTATTCATTTCCCATGGATTAACCGCATCAACATCAACGTGCAAATCGATTCTGTCTAATAATGGACCCGAAATTTTATTCTGGTACGCTTCGGCACAACGTGGCGCACGTGAACATGACATTGCTGCATTGCCCAGATGACCACATGGACATGGATTCATGGCGGCAATTAATTGAAATCGGGCAGGGTATGTCGCGTTATGTCGTGCGCGTGAAATCATTATGCGTCCCGATTCCATGGGTTGACGTAAGATTTCTAATGTTGCACGATTGAATTCTGGTAATTCGTCTAAAAATAAAACCCCGTTATGTGCCAATGAAATTTCCCCAGGACGCGCATCAGACCCACCACCTGCCAATGCCACAGGACTGGCGGTGTGATGAACACTGCGGAATGGT
>JBKSNB010000135.1:0-5669 GCA_046882025.1 Alphaproteobacteria bacterium
GGGTGATACCGGACCATGTGGACCATGTACCGAAATGCACTATGATTTCGGACCGGATTTGCCGGGTGGATTGCCTGGATCTGCGGACGAAGACGGCGGACGTTATGTTGAAATTTGGAACGATGTGTTTATGCAATATGATCGTGATGCAAATGGCGTGTTAAGTCCATTGCCAAAACAAAAT
This sequence comes from Alphaproteobacteria bacterium, assembly GCA_046882025.1. Lineage (GTDB taxonomy): Bacteria > Pseudomonadota > Alphaproteobacteria > Rs-D84 > Rs-D84 > Enterousia. Next base: position 185 of record JBKSNB010000135.1, read on the forward strand.
GTTGATACAGGTGCCGGTTTGGAACGCTTTGCGTCAATCATGCAAAATGTACACGACAATTATGATACAGATTTATTTGTAAATTTGATTGGTGCAATTGAATCTGTGACGGGTGTCAAACGTAATGCTGAAAATACGCCATCGTTTAAGGTTATTGCCGATCATTTGCGTGCTGTTGGCTTTGCAATCGCAGACGGCGTAATCCCATCGAATACGGACAGGGGATACGTTATCCGTCGAATTTTGCGTCGTGCAATGCGTCATGGACAAATGTTGGGACACAAGGGTGCATTACTATCCGAATTGTATCCGGCATTAATAACAGAAATGGGTGAAACATATCCTGAATTAGCGCGCGAACAATCACACGTTGTTGATATTATCCGTAATGAAGAAAACGCATTTAGTGACATGCTACAAAATGGTATGAAATTGTTGGACAATGAGTTACCAAAATTAAATAACCAAACATTACCTGGTGATGTCGCGTTTAAGTTGTTTGATACCTATGGTTTTCCGCTTGATTTGACCCAGATGATTTTGCGTGATAGGGGCATGGATGTTGATGTCGCTGGTTTTGAAAAATGTATGGCAGAACAAAAGGAACGCAGTCGTGCCGATACCAAGGGAACAAAAGTATTATGGGAATCCCAGGAACAATTACCGGCAACCGATGATACCGCGAAGTATGCGCCAGTTGATAATATGGAATCAACAGTATTGGCGATTCTGCGTGATGGTGAATTTGTGCAAGCGGCCCAGCCCGGTGACAATGTAGAGGTTTCGCTGGATAAAACCACATTTTATGGTACCCAGGGTGGCCAGGTTGGCGATATGGGCGAACTGCACAAAAATGGTGCAACCGTTATGACGGTGTCAGAGGGCGCACGTGCCAACAATATCGTTATACACAAGGGAACGTTGGTGGGCGATTTGTCTGTTGGCGATGTTGTGACACCATTGATAAATTCTAATGTGCGTCAGCAAACGGCGCGTGCACATACCGCAACCCATTTATTGCAGGCGGCGTTACGTAAAGTGCTGAATACAGATGTTGAACAGCGTGGGTCCAAGGTTTCACCAGATTCTGTTCGTTTTGATTTCTCGTTTGGACGTGCAATGACTGATGATGAAAAGATGGCGGTTGAAAAACTGGTTAATGAATGGATTAATGCCGATATGCCTGTCACACACGAAGAAATGGATATTGAATCGGCGCGTGCACGTGGGGCAATGGCATTGTTCGGTGAAAAATATGGTGATATTGTAAAGGTGATTACAGCCGGTGACGTTTCGTGTGAACTGTGTGGAGGAACGCATATTTACCATACTGGCGAAATCATAAAGGCAAAAATCAACAAGGAAAAATCAATCAGTTCTGGCATTCGTCGTATAACGATGTCTGTTGGAACATTGGCAGAATAAAAATACCGCCCAAAGTGGCGGTTTTATATTTGCGAGGTTGCTAATCTTTCGCACAACATTTGCAATATATAGGACAATTTATGTATTTCTGACCGTTTTGGTACATAGTTTACGTCTCTCTGTAACGAATGCCATAGGATATCAATGGCTTCTGTGATGGTTGTATCTGGATATGTCAGCATTTCAATTCCCCATTTTAAAACAAGTGGTTGGAGCTTCAAGGCAATAACAAAGAATTGCGCGATTGATTCAGTATATTCATCGCACTCCAACCCGGGTTGGGGATTTCATCATTTATGATGCTCTGTTATGGACCTTGAAGTCCAGATGACAGAATTCCCTGTCATCGAACAAAATGTTATCATAAACAGTTGTATTTGCAATAAATAAGTTGTTGGATTGTTTCGGGGCGATAATAAAAAATCGCATATTTAATAAAAAAAACTTGCAAAGGCAAAAAAGATATGTCATTATACTGCACACAGTGCGAGCGTAGCTCAGTTGGCTAGAGCGCAACCTTGCCAAGGTTGAGGTCGAGGGTTCGAGCCCCTTTGCTCGCACCAAAGATTTTCAAGTAAAAACGGACGCACATAAATGTGTGTCCGTTTTTCTTTTTTTAATCAAAGGAAAAACAGATGTCAGATAACCAAACAATGTCAACCAATGAATTAACTGCACGCCTACAAAAGGCAGAAAACATTCGTGCCCGTGATGGTGTTGTATGGAAAGACAAATTTGACAGATCGCATAAAATCGTTGATGCCCGTAATTTGCCAGATGGGGAATCGGTAAAACTGGCGGGGCGCGTAACGGCATTGCGTTGGCTGGGCAAACTGATGTTTGGTCGCATTTATGATATAGAGGGCGAAATTCAGTTTTCTATGTCGCGCGAAGAAATCGGTGAAGACGATTATAAGTTTATGAAGGCCAATGTTGATTTGGGTGATTTTATCGGTATTACCGGGGAATTATATCACACGACCGCGGGCGAATTGACGGTCAAAGTTTCGCGTTATGATATTTTATCCAAGGCATTACGTCCTTTACCGGAAAAATTCCATGGCCTGACAGATGCAGAGGCGCGTTATCGCCAACGTTATTTAGACATTATTTCTAATCCTGAATCCAGAAATGTTTTGTTTGGGCGGTTCAAAATGACCCAGGCATGGCGCGAATTTATGAACGAAAACGGCTTTTTGGAAATAGAAACACCTGTGTTGCAAAATGTTGCATCTGGGGCGGCGGCGAAACCGTTTAAGACGCATCATAATGCCTTGAATACTGATTTCCAGTTGCGTATTTCACCGGAATTGTTCCTTAAAGAAGCAATTGCGGCTGGATTTGACCGCGTTTACGAAGTGGCCAAGGATTTCCGTAACGAAGGTATGGATGCGATGCATCTGCAGGAATTCACGATGGTTGAATGGTATGCGGCATATTGGGATTACAAACAGAATATGGATTTCACATGGCGTCTGATACAGCATTTATTGATGAAAACACGCGGAACACTGCAAATTGAATATCAGGGGACACCGCTAGATTTTTCAAAATACGATACCATGGATTATACGGCAACAATGAACGATTTGTTTGGTTGCAATATACTTGATTTTGATGATGTTGATGTATTAAAGAAACAATTGGTCGACAAGGGTATGTTTGACGCAGATGATTTGACAGAATTAAAATCTGTTCCAACATTGGTTGATTGGGTATATAAACGTAAAATTCGTGAAAATATAGTAAAACCCACGTTCCTATACAATTATCCAACATATATGGTGCCATTGGCGCGTCACAGTGATAAAGACGACAGATGCCTTGATATGTTCCAATTGTTGGTGTGTGGTGCAGAATTATGCAAGGGATATTCAGAATTGGTTAATCCAATCCAGCAATTGCACGCGTTTGAAGAACAGGCCAAAAACATTGCCAATGGCGATGAAGAGGCATTTAACCCAGATAATGATTATGTTCGTGCAATGGAACATGGTTTTCCACCAATTTCTGGGGTCGGTTTAGGAATCGATCGCTTGGCGAATATCATATTTGATCAACCGACATTGCGCGACGTCATTTTGTTCCCGATGATGAAATAAATAATGAAAGATACAGATGTTACACTTTTAACTGCAGAGCACGACAGAAAGACACTGGAAGAAATTGCCCGGGTCTTACAATCGGGCCAAATTGATACGTATACAGCGGATTATTTGAACCAATTGTATTCAAATAGTATGGATTGGCTGCGTGAGGTGTTTCACTTTTTAGGCAAATGTTTTGGTGCGCCCAAGGCGGCGGTTTTGAAATATGATTATGCCACAGATTCTGTGTTTGATGAACCGATACAAATATATGATATTAACCCATTGTCTGCCTATGTGGTTCAGCATCGTTTGGATGCAGACCCTATGCGAAATCAATTTTTTACCATTGGGACGGGGCATGATATAGATTTGTCTGTTTCGTCTATTGTTACGGTTATTGTTGGCGCCCAGAAAAAATTATCCCGTGCACTGGATAAAATTACTGGTAAATATTATACAGATTATGTAAATGATGTTGCCGATACTGCCCAGCGGGTTATCGCGTCACATGAAAAGGTTGCGTCTGGCGTTGCCATAGCAAACAAGATTCACGAAACGTTTTCCAAGAAATTTATTACGACTGCGTCGGAAACAGTTTTGTCAATTATTGGCAAGGGACACGAAAAGATAGCGGTTGATTTGGTGCGTGCGCTGGATAAAATACGAACACCATACGAACGCCTGCAAGATGTTTGGCGTGTTAAATGTTTGTTTGATTTGGTGCCCCAGGCGCGAACATTTATCGAACGGGTTCGTGATATGATGCCTGAACGCGTCTTGGAAATTCGGGATAAATTTTACGATATGGACAACCCACGAAATTATCGTGATGCTAAAATAATAATAAATATTGGAACCCAGGATAATGTTGTTCCAATGGAAATTATTTGCCAGGTTCGAACATTCTTTGAATTTGAAAAGAAAACACACGATTCGTACGAGCAATCACGTCGTTCAAAAAACAAGAAATCTGAACATATTGAAAGTAAAATGGCTGATTTTATGGAAGACGGTATCAAAACATATAATTTAATGATCGTGCAATGTTTGGATGACTTGTTTGATCGTGTTGGATGGAATATTTTGTATTCGCATGATCATGATGTGTCTATGTTTGACGGGTTTCCGCGAACATGCACGTTGTATTACCCACAAAAGGTTTTGGATACAATTTCTGAAAAATTAGACAATGCCGTCAAGAATGAGGTTTTTCAAATGCATTCGGTCCCAACAGAATTGTCGCAGGAACAAAAATTGGCTATTTTCAGATTCTTGTCGCGCTTTATTTTGGTTGCCGCCATGCCTTATGTCAAAGACACATGGGCGGTTCCGTCGGACACGATTGCGGGACAATTATTTAATTTTGTCATGAAAGAAGTCCAGCGTTATTATAAGAAATAAATCTTACGTTTTTTATCTTGCTTTAATTTAGCGAATGTATAACAATCAACTTAGGTTCTGGGTGGAAATGTATCAGAACCATAACAAGCATAACAAAGGATTACGATTATGCGTCAAGGAAAGGTTAAATGGTATAACGGTAAAAAGTGTTTTGGCTTTATTAGTCCTGACACCCCAAATGAAGACGGCAATACAGATGATGTATTTGTTCATTCAAGTTCTTTAAAAGAGGCAGGTATCAGATTCTTAAACGAAAATGATATTGTTGAATTTGATGAAGAACCACGAAACGGTAAATTGTCTGTCACAACAATTAAACTGGTTCAGCGTGATGAAGAATCTGCACGCCGATTCCAGGAACGTCGTGCGGAATATCGCCGTGCACGTGAAGAACGCAAACAACGTGCTGAAAAATCAGAAAAACGTTCTATGTTTTCGTTCTTGAAAAAATAAATTTTATCAAAAAACACAAAATCCGTCGTTTTGGCGGATTTTTTCTTGCTTTTTGCAAAAAAACAGTATAAACTAAGTCCCGCTGAGCAATCAGAACTGAATAATCGTCGGTGTCT